>JANOTM010000101.1:0-36065 GCA_031416355.1 Gammaproteobacteria bacterium | reverse complement strand
TCATTGCTCTACAACGTCACCATGACGGTGCTGAAAGGGCGCAAGACTTCCATCAGCATCGTGCTGCTGATGGGCTTGTGGGGACTGGCCATTTTCTTCCTGTTCTCGTTCTACAATCCGTCCGATCTGGTGCTGGACAAGGTTTACTGGTGGTTTGTGGTGCATCTGTGGGTGGAAGGCGTCTGGGAATTGATTCTTGGCGCGCGGCTGGCATTCGTGCTGATCAAGGTCACCGGCGTGGATCGCGAAGTCATCGACAAATGGCTGTATGTCATCATCGCCATGGCGCTCATTTCCGGCATCATCGGCACCGGCCATCATTACTACTGGATTGGCACGCCGGCCTACTGGCAATGGTGGGGTTCCGTGTTTTCCGCACTTGAGCCGATTCCCTTCTTCGTGATGACGCTATTCGCTTTCAACATGGTGAACCGCCGCCGCCGCGACCATCCTAACAAGGTGGCGACGCTGTGGGCGCTGGGCACCGGGGTGATGGCTTTTCTCGGTGCGGGCGTATGGGGCTTCCTGCATACGCTGGCACCGATCAACTTCTATACGCACGGTACGCAGCTCACCGCGGCGCACGGTCACATGGCATTTTACGGCGCTTACGTGATGGTGGTGCTGACCATTATTTCCTACGCCATGCCCATGATGCGGGGCCGCGTCGCCAACAGCAACGAGGCGCAGGTATGGGAAATGTGGAGTTTCTGGCTGATGACGGTTTCCATGGTGTTCATCACCCTGTTCCTGACCGGCGCCGGCATCCTGCAGATATGGCTGCAACGCGTGCTCGATACACCGATGTCGTTCATGGCGACACAGGATCATCTGATGCTGTTCTACTGGGCGCGTGTAATCGCCGGTTTGTTCTTTCTTGCCGGCTCGGTGGCCTACGTGATCAGCTTCTTCGTCAAAGGCAAGGATCAGGCCGCCGTCTAAGGCGCCTGACTGCCGGGGGAATTCTCCCCCGGCAGCCGATGCAACCGCGACCCATCCCAAGGAGTGCGTCATGACGCCACCACCTGCATCCATCACCGCGTTGGGGACCCATCCCACAGTCGACAACGTACCGTTCTACCAGCCCCATAGCAATGAAGTCGAACTGTTCGAGCACGCTTTCCGCAACCGGCTGCCGCTGCTGATCAAGGGCCCAACCGGCTGCGGAAAGACGCGTTTCGTTGCGCATATGGCGGCCCGCCTGAAGCGGCCGCTATACACTGTGGCCTGCCACGACGATCTCACCGCCTCTGACCTGGTGGGGCGGCACCTCATCAACGATTCCGGAACCTACTGGAACGACGGTCCGCTAACCCGCGCGGTGCGCGAAGGCGGTATCTGTTACCTGGACGAAGTGGTGGAGGCGCGCAAGGACACCACGGTCATACTGCACCCCCTGACCGACGATCGCCGTATTTTGCCGCTGGAGCGCACCGGCGAAATCCTGCAGGCGCCGCCTCAGTTCATGCTGGTGGTTTCCTACAATCCAGGCTATCAAAACTTTCTCAAGGGCATGAAGCCGAGCACGCGCCAGCGTTTTGTATCCCTGCGCTTTGATTTCCCGGCGCCGGACCTCGAACGGGAAGTGGTGATTGCCGAAACCGGTATCGATGCCATGACAGCGACGCGCCTGGTCAACCTGGCGGGCGCCTTGCGCGCCCTCAAGGAACACGACCTGGAGGAGGCGGCCAGCACGCGCCTGCTGGTGTATGCCGCCGCGCTCATCAAGAGTGGTTTTGATCCGGTGGCGGCATGCCGCGCGGCGCTGGTGGAAACGCTCACGGATGACGAGGAAACCGCGCAGGCCTTGATGGAGATTGTCTATGCGAGCTTCGGCAAATGACGACGACCCCGAGCCGGATGCGTCGGGGCAAAGTATTGCAGTGAGTGCGGAAGCACTGTATCTCGCCAACCTTTTACTGTTGCCCGGGCTGGCTTTTCTGGCGTTGCTCGTTGTCTGGTTCGCGCACCGGCGCGATATGCCGCCGCTGGGCCGCTGCCATCTGCGGCAGACTCTGTCGGCAAGCGTGTGGGCGGGCGTGATCCTGGTGCTGGCCAATGCCCTGATTTTTGCATTGGGTGGCTACCATCAACCCGCTACCTGGATCGTCGTTATCCTGTATTTCACCATCTGCCATTCGACGCTGGTATTGCTCGGTATACTCGGCCTGGCGCGCGCCATGGCCGGCAAGAATTATGTTTATCCCCTGATCGGCAGGCCATGCAATGATAGTTAATCTGCAACGCAGGCGTCTATTTCTGCGCTCGGCATTTTTCATGCTGTTCGTACTGGCGCCGCCACTTAATATTTTTCGCTTCGATTTGACACTGGGTCATTTTGTCGTGTTCGGATACCCCTGGACGCTCGGACTGGACCCGTTCCTCACGGGGCAAATCAGCGCGGGCGAAGCGACCTTCAATATTTTCATGCGCGGCTTCCTGCCGGTCATTGCCACGGTGGCGCTGGTGATTGGGATTTCCTGGAAATACGGGCGGCTTTATTGCGGCTGGCTGTGCCCGCATTTTTCGATCGTGGAAACCATCAATGCGCTGATGCGCAGAACCATAGGCAGGCACAGCGTATGGGACCGGGAAAAGCTTCCCGAGCGTGGCCCGGACGGCCGCGTCATCAAGCCCAACGCCCATTATTGGTGGGTGACGCTGCCGGTAGCCGTCGCGTTTGCCTTTATCTGGGCGGTGGCGCTGCTGACTTATCTTTTGCCGCCCGCGGAGATCTATGCCAATCTTTGGCACGCCACACTGACGCGCAATCAAGGGCTTTTCCTGTTTGCCGCCAGCGTGGTGTTTTCGCTGGATTTCACTTTGGCGCGACACCTGTTTTGCCGCTTCGGTTGCGCGGTCGGCGTGTTTCAAAGCCTGGCCTGGATGACCAACAAAAAAGCCATGGTGGTGGGCTTCGATCGCGCCCGCGGCCGTCTATGCAGCGACTGCGACAATGCCTGCGATAACGCCTGCCCGATGCGTCTGAAGCCGCGCACCATTAAGCGTCACATGTTTACCTGCACCCAATGCGTCCAGTGCGTCCAGGCGTGCGGGCAAGTGCAGGCAAACAACCCGCACGGCTCATTGCTGCAATGGGTGGATAACGCGTGTGCGCTGGATAAATCGGACCGCGGTTTCGGCCATCGGCCCGCCGTCCCGGGGGGCTGCTTCGATTCTGGCCGCGACTGGAAAATCTGGCCGATCAGCTTGGTTGCGCGCGCTGAAATCAGCGCTGAAAAAACCCCGGGATGAATACCTGAAGCCATGGAACAATTCGTTGGCACATTATGGCACCGGCTGGTTACCCGGGCCGCCGATACCGGGCATGGTGCGGCGGCCGTCAGGCTTGAGGATATTGCGAAGCCGGCGGGCATTCTGTTTCGCGCACTCGGCGGCGACAGCGGTCTGGCGCTGAAAGCCGCGCAGGCAACCGACAACGCCGGGCGGCGCAACTGGCTGCAACGCCTGGCCGGCAGCGAGCGCAAAATCGAACTGGCCTGGCGCGACCACGAAGCCCTGCATTTTCCCGCATCCATCAATTTGTTCCCGCAGACGGCACTCAACCGCGAGCTTTATTTCTGGCTGGCGGCGCTGGCCGCGGAAATGCACAGCGGTGTATGGTTTATCGAAAACCAGCAGGCCACCTTGCGCCTGCTGGATAAATTCCCCGGCTTGCAAGCGCGTTACCAGCGCCTGCTTCATGCAAGCTTGTTGCTGCGTCCCGGCCCGGAGACGCTACCCGCGGATGAAGCAGCGCGGGAACGGGCGATACGTCAAGGGCTTGCCGTGCCCGGCAGCGTCGCGTTCTTGCCGCCGGCGCGTCGCCCCTGGCATCCGGTGCAACTGTGGCTCCATCCCGCGCCACCGGTCGCTTCCCACGCTCGGCCTGCTCCCGCGATTGAGCCGCAGGCGCCGCAACCGGATCAAACCCAACCGGCATCCGAGGATCAGCGGCGACGCAAAGCCCAGAGAGAAGATATGCCGGATGGGAAAGACGGCTTCATGATGTTTTTTCGCGCCGAAAGCATTATGAGTTGGGCCGAGTACATCAAAATAAACCGGCCCACCGAAGACGACGCTGCCGAGGATGGCAAACGCGCCGCGGATGACATGGATGTCATCAGCGTGGCGCGCGACGGCAAAAATACCGCCACGCGCCTGCGTTTTGACCTCGATCTGCCGCCCGAGGAAGCCGACGATACGCCGCTGGGGGAGGGGATACCGCTGCCGGAATGGCATTACAGAAAAGGCGTCTTGCAGGAAAACCATTGCCGCCTGCAACCGATGATCGCGGCGCATGCCGCGCCGGCCGCGCTGCCTGCGCATCTCGCCACCACTGCGCGCCGCATCCGCAGCCAGTTCGAAGCGCTGACGCCGGCGCGCATCTGGCTCAGAAAGCAGCATGACGGCACCGAAATCGACCTGGATGCCTGTGTACAGCGCACGATCGAACGGAAAAGCGGCACCGCCACGGCGGATATGGGGCTGTATAAATCGTATCAGGCGCAGCAACGCGACCTGACCTGCCTGCTGCTGGCGGATTTGTCCCAGTCCACGGACGCCTATGTGAGCGACCAGGCGCGAGTAATCGACGTCATTCGCGATAGTCTATTTTTGTTTTCGGAAGCCTTGTCCGCCACCGGCGATCGTTTTGGGCTATATGGTTTTTCTTCGCTGCGGCGCGACAATGTCCGCTTCCATGTGATCAAGGAATTCGAAGACCACTACGACGACCGGGTGCGTGGCCGTATCGCCGCCGTCAAACCCGGCTACTACACCCGCATGGGCACCGCCATTCGCCACGCCAGCGCCTTGCTGGCATGCCAGCCCTCACACCAGCGGCTGTTGCTACTGCTGACGGATGGCAAGCCGAACGATCTGGACCAATACGAAGGCCGTTACGGGATAGAGGATACACGGCAGGCGCTGAGCGCGGCGCGCAAGCACGGGATACAGCCTTTCTGCGTAACCGTGGACGCGAAAGCGGGCAGTTACTTGTCGCATCTGTTCGGGGTCGGCGGTTACGTTGTTATCCGCAAACCGTCCGAACTGCCGCGGCAGTTGCCGGCGCTGTACGCGCAAATCACGCGCTAGGAAAGCTTGATTAAGTCTTCACTGCCCAATTCAATGTGATCTCTTTATCCACGGATGAACGCGAGTCGGCCCGCGGGGGATTATCGTCTGGACGATACGTATATACGACCGAGAATTTGGTTGCGTGAGCAATATTACGGCCCGCCGCGTGAAAGGTACGGGCGTGAAAAAATAAAACATCGCCGGCGGAAAGATTGGCAAATACGCGCGTTCCAATTAACGCTTTATTCTCCGGTAGCTCGGGACGTAAAAATAGTGCCGCATCCAAGCGCGTCGGATCGAATTCCTGGGTATGGGTGCCGGGCAATAACATCAGACACCCGTTATCGGCCGTTTCATTACCCAATGCCAGCCACACGCTAATCAGCTCGGGCCGCGCATACGACCAATAGCGGATATCTTGATGCCAATGGGTGGCACTGCTAAAGCCCGGTTGTTTGGTCATGATGCAGTTGTGATGCGCCTGCGGCAGTATCACCGGCCGCGCTAACAATTGCTGCACCCGTGCGATCACGCGCGGGTCGGTCGCCCAAGCGGCGAACATCGGGTCGCGCGCATACGCCTGCAACAGCCGCCGTATGGTGTGGCCACCGGGGGCCTCTTTCGAGACGGGGGCGCCGGGATAGCCCACGTCCGTTTCGTACTCCACCGGCGCCACTGCGCGCGCTAAGTGGTCACGGGCAAGGGCAAGCATGCGCGTGCATTCCAATGGTGTCGCCAAACTTGGCACGATGACGTAGCCTGCCTGAGAGAACTGAGCAAGTTGCTCAGACGTGAAGATAGTCATGACGCACGATTCCCAAATTTAGCGACTACCCACACCTTTCTATTTTAATTCCAGGAGCACGGCTACTTCATCGCAGTTATTGTACTTGTAGCATTTCACGCATACGGTCCAAACTTTCTCCGGTAGCGTCCCCATGGGCACGGTCTGGAAGCCAAGTTTATGAAAGAACTCCGGCACATAGGTCAGGGCCATGATGCGGCGCAGGCCGATGGTGCGGGCCTCGTCCACGATGCGTTGCACCAGCAGCCGGCCCAGGCCGCGACGCTCATAGGCTTCATCCACTACCAGGCTGCGCACCTCGCCCAGGTCTTCGGTAAAAATCTCCAAGGCACCCATGGCGGCGACCTTGCCGTCGAGTTCGATGACGAAAAAATCCCGCAGGTGGCGATAGATTTCACTTAGGGTGCGCGGCAATAGGTTGCCTTTGCTGGCATAGATTTCTAGCAGATGGTGAATGCTGGGGGCATCGGCGATGGCGGCGGCGCGTATATTTGGCGCAGCGCCGGCCAGCGCTCGGCGACTACCGGCGGCCGCCAACGGCAAGTCGGGCGGGTCAGGCGGATGCACGGGCAAGCATGTCCGAGGCGAGATCCAAGGTCTGTCGGGTAATTTCCACGCCGCCGAGCATGCGGGCGATTTCTTTGACCCGATCTTTCTCCGGCAACGGCTGGATATGAGTGACAGTGGCGCCCTGTTGGCTGAGTTTGCTGACTTGCAAATGCTGGTTCCCCTGGGACGCCACCTGGGCCAGGTGGGTAATGCATAGTACCTGACGTTGTGCCCCCAGGGCGCGCAGTTGCCGGCCCACGACCTCGGCCACGCCGCCGCCTATGCCTACGTCGACTTCATCGAAGATGAGTGTGGGTATGCGCCCCACCTGGGCTGTCGCCACCTGCAGCGCCAAGCTGATGCGCGACAGTTCGCCGCCGGATGCGACTTTGTTCAGGGGTTTCACCGGTTGCCCCGGGTTGGCGCTGACTAGGAATTCGACGCGTTCCAGTCCATAGGCGGTGTATTCATCTTTGGCTAGCGGCGCCAGATTCACTTCGAAGCGTCCGCCGGGCATGCCCAGCTCTTGCATGAAGTCGCCCACCGCCTGCGCCAGCTGCTGCGCCGCTCCGGCACGCCCGGCGCTGAGTTCGCGTGCATGTTTCATGTAAGCGCTCTTCACTTCCGTCAATTCCCGATCGAGTTTTTCCAGGTTCATGCCCACGTTCTCGATGTCGTCCAGCTCCGTGGCCAAGCGCGCCAATACCTGGGGTAATTCTTCCGGTCGTACCTTGTGCTTGCGTCCCAGGTCGTGCATGGCGGACAGGCGCTGATCTATCCATTGCAGGCGTGCCGGATCGAGATCAAGGGCGTCCAGATAATGATGCAACGCGCCCGCCACCTCGTCCACCTGGATAACGGCCTCGCCCAGCATATCCGCCAGGGGTGCCAGCTTGGCATCGAACTCGCTCAAGGATTCAAGTTTATGCTGGCACTGGACCAAGAGGCGCGACAGGGCGCGTTCGTCATCGTCGTATAAATTGTGTACGGCCTCCTGGACGCCTTGCAGCAGCTCGTTGGCGTTGGCCAAGCGGCCGTGCTCTTCTTCCAGTTGCGGAAGTTCATCGACCTGTAGGTCCAGGGCCTGGAGCTCGTTCACCTGGTAGCGCAGCAGTTCCACGCGCGCCGCCCGATCCGTGCCCTCGCGGCTCAGGGCATCGCGCCGTTCCTGTAGGCCCTTGATCCGGTGATAGTGCTCGGTCACGGCCGCGACGGTGGCGCCCAAGGCCGCATAATCGTCCAGGGTCAGGCGCTGGGCCTCACGCTTCAATAAAGATTGGTGCTCGTGCTGGCCGTGGATATCCACCAGCAGTTCGCCCAGTTCGCGCAACATCTGCATCGGCACTGGGCGACCGTTAATATAGCCCTTGGATGCCTTGTCAGCGTCGATCACGCGCCGCACCACGCACTCGCGGTCTTCGAACAAGTCGTTGCGGGCGAGCCATAGGGCGGCGTCGTGCCGCGGCGCCAACTCGAACGCGGCCGAGATCTCGCTGCGCTCGCAGCCATGGCGGATAACGCCGCTATCGGCGCGCCCACCCAGGGCCAAGGCCAGGGCATCGATGAGTATAGATTTGCCGGCGCCGGTTTCGCCGGTCAACACCGTGAGCCCGGCGCGTAGGCTCAGCTCGAGTTTGTGCACGATGGCAAAATCGCGTATGTAAAGATGGTTCAGCACGTCAGAATTTCTCGCCCCAGCGCAGCTTGGCCCGCAGCACATGATAATGATTTCTATCGCTTGGGTGTATCAGGGTGATGGGCTTATCGCCACGCCGCACCTGTATGCTGTCCTGGTCCTGGAGCGAAAAATTGATTTGCCCGTCCAGGGTGACGTGGGCGCACTGGTGACTGGTGTGGGTCATGATGATCTCGATGCGGCTGTCGCTGCTCACGGCAATAGGACGGTTGCTGAGGGTGTGCGGGCAGATCGGCACCAGCACCATGGCCGGGAGCGTGGCGTGCAATATCGGTCCGCCGGCGGACAAGGCATATGCGGTAGAACCGGTGGGGGTGGCGATAATGATACCGTCGGCGCGCGTGCTATTGACGAAATCGCCGTCGATGTAAGTCTCGAATTCGATGAGGCGCGCGAGCTGGCCTTTGTTAATGACCACGTCGTTGAGTGCATAGCAGCTATGTTTAATTTTGCCTTCGCGCAGCACTTCGGCATACAGCAAGATGCGCTCTTCGGTCTGGAAATCGCCGTCTAGGATTTTGCCCAGGCCTTCGAACATGTGGTCTTTGGGAATATCGGTGAGAAATCCCAGCCGCCCCAAGTTAATGCCGATCAGCGGCACTTCGTAGCCCGCCAAATTGCGCGCTACATTCAACATGGTGCCATCACCGCCGACCACGATGGCCAGGTCCGCGTGCTTGCCGATGTGCGACCAAGAGTAGGATGCCGTCGGGGGTTGAGCCATGAGCGCCGCCGTGGCTTCTTCTACCAAAATCTTTAGGTGCCGGGCCGCCAGGAATTCGCCTAATTGATGGATGACCTCCCCCACGCCCTTGTCGCCGTATTTACCGAACAGACCCAGGGTCGAGATCGTGTCGCTCTTCATATTTTTGCTGGCAGACATGGATAAGGCTTCCTTTTGCGACGGATAAGCTATCATGCGGGGGTATCCGGGCCAATCCCGGGCGAATAATCATTTAACAATGGTGGTATTCGTATAAGAACATTGACAGTCGTGTCCCAGATTGGTAATTTCAAATTTGGCACTCCTGTTATTAGAGTGCTAAACCCAATGATATCAGGCATTTACTATCTATGTCGCTGAATCCGCGTGCCGAATTTCTGCTCAAGACATTGATAGAGCGCTATATTATGGATGGTCAGCCGGTGGGCTCCCGCACTCTGTCGCGCCAGGCCGGGCTGGACTTAAGCCCGGCGACCATACGCAATGTCATGGCCGACCTGGAGGAATTAGGGTTGATCCAGGCACCCCATACCTCCGCTGGCCGCATCCCCACCGCCCTGGGTTACCGCGTGTTCGTGGATACCTTGCTCAAAGTACGCCCGCTGACCGCCAGCGATATGCGCCGCATGCAGGGCGAGTTTGCCAGCGAGCATAATCCGCAGCAGCTTATGGAATCCGCTTCCAGCCTATTGTCGCAGATTACCCGCCTTGCCGGCATCGTGACCGTGCCGCGGCAGGAGCAGACGGCGCTGCGCCAGATCGAGTTTCTTTCCCTGTCGGTCAACCGGGTGCTGGTGATCCTGGTAACCCAGGATGGCCGGGTACATAACCGCGTGATCAATACCGACCGGCCTTATTCGCCGTCGGAATTGGTGGAGGCGGCGAACTATTTCAACCAAACCTACGCGGCGCGTTCCTTAAGCGAAGTTAAACACATACTCCTGGGCGAGATGCAAAAGGACAGCGAGGCCATGCAACAGGCCATGACCACCGCCATGCACATGGCGCGCAGTTTGTTCATGGACCAGGACGATACCAGCGCCGGCCTGGTGGTAAGCGGAGAATCCTACCTCATGGAGTTTCCGGAACTCGGCAGCATAGCCAAAATGCGTAAATTGTTCGATGCCTTTAGCACCAAACGCGACCTGCTGCACTTATTGGATCAGAGTATTCACGCCACCGGTATGCAAATATTTATCGGCGGTGAATCCGGCTACCAGGCGCTGGAAGAATGCAGCGTGGTGACTGCGCCCTACCGGGTGGATGGACAGATCGTGGGAACTCTGGGCGTCATCGGTCCCACGCGCATGGCGTATGAACATGTGATCCCCATCGTCGACATGACCGCGCGCCTATTGGGCGGCGCCCTAAGCGGTGATCAGGCCGGCACCTACGGCCAGGCCCCCGGATAGGCGGGGCGCTTGAAAGACTAGTTCGCCATCCCCACTGTGCTGTTAATCATTAAGATCGGGTAGCATGACCTGAACTCGCAAGTTTTAAGAAAGGATAGGCCGTTCCATGACGCAAAAGAAAACTGCAGAATCTGGCACCACCGTGGAAAATGCCTCTATGGACAATGGCGACGATCAGCCAAATGGGGGCCCACTGAACGACGCCGGCCAGTCCGCGGATGCCGCCGCGCTGCTCACGGAACTGGAGCATGCGCGCCAGCAGGCAGCGGATAATCAAGATAGATTTCTACGTTCCAAGGCGGAAACCGAGAATATCCGGCGGCGTGCCGCCACCGATGTGACGAACGCGCATAAATTCGCCATTGAGCGCTTTGCCTTGGAGATGCTGGCGGTCAAAGACAGCCTGGAGCGGGCGCGCGCCATCCAATTGCAGGACGACACCTCGCTGGTGGAAAAAATGTTCGAGGGCTTGGATTTAACCCTCAAACTCATGGATAGCATATTCCTAAAGTTTGCCCTGGCCACGGTAGAGCCGCAAAAGGGGGATAAATTTTCTCCCGAGAAACACCAGGCCATGAGCATCCTGGAGTCCGACGAGATCCCGGCTAACCACGTGCTGACTACAGTGCAGAAAGGCTATACCTTGAACGACCGGCTGTTGCGCCCGGCCATGGTGATCGTTTCGAAGGATGCCTAGCCTCGGGAAAATACTTGAAAATCGCAGGCCTAGCCCCATATTTAGACCTAGTTGATCCTTTACCAAGGGCTAGCAAATTTATTAAACAGGAATAATCATCAGCTTTATAGAATAGAGGACAATTCAATGGGAAAGATTATCGGCATCGACTTAGGCACCACCAACTCCTGTGTGGCCGTGATGGAAGGCGGCAAACCGCGAGTCATCGAAAACAGCGAGGGCGACCGCACCACGCCATCCATTGTCGCCTTTACCTCGGACGATGAGGTGGTGGTCGGGCAGGTGGCCAAGCGCCAGGCGGTGACCAATCCGCACAATACCTTATACGCAGTCAAGCGCCTCATCGGCCGCAAGTTCGACGACGAAGTGGTGCAGCGCGATATCAAGATGGTGCCGTACAAGATCGTCAAGGCCAAAAACGGCGATGCCTGGGTCGAGGCCAAAGGCAAGGCCATGGCGGCCCCGGAGATCTCGGCACGCGTGCTGCAGAAGATGAAAAAGACCGCGGAAGATTACCTCGGCGAAGAAGTCACCGAAGCGGTGATCACCGTCCCGGCCTATTTCAACGACTCCCAGCGCCAAGCCACCAAGGACGCCGGCAAGATCGCCGGGCTCGATGTCAAGCGCATCATTAACGAGCCCACGGCGGCGGCGCTGGCCTTCGGCATGGACAAGCAGGAGGGCGACCGCAAGATCGCGGTATATGACCTGGGCGGCGGCACCTTCGATATCTCCATTATCGAAATCGCGGAAGTAGACGGCGAACACCAGTTCGAAGTGCTGTCCACCAACGGCGATACCTTTCTCGGCGGCGAAGATTTCGACCGCCGCATCATCGATTACCTGGTGGACGAGTTTAAAAGGGATGCAGGTGTGGACCTGCACAAGGATCCATTGGCTCTGCAGCGCCTCAAGGATGCCGCGGAAAAAGCCAAGATCGAGCTCTCCTCCAGCCAGCAGACCGACGTGAATCTGCCGTATATCACCGCCGATGCCAGTGGTCCCAAGCATCTCAACATCAAGCTATCGCGCGCCAAGCTCGAAAGCCTGGTGGAAGAGTTGGTCGCGCGCACCATCGAGCCGTGCAAGGTGGCTATCAAGGACGCCGGTATCAAGGCCTCGGAAATCGCCGACGTCATCCTGGTGGGCGGCCAGACGCGCATGCCCATGGTGCAGGAAGCGGTGAAGAATTTCTTCGGCAAGGAGCCGCGCAAGGACGTTAACCCGGACGAGGCCGTGGCCATAGGCGCGGCGATTCAGGGCGGTGTGCTCGGTGGCGAGGTCAAGGACGTGTTGTTGCTCGATGTGACGCCCTTGTCCCTGGGTATCGAAACCATGGGCGGCGTCATGACCAAGCTCATACAGAAAAACACCACCATTCCGACCAAGGCGGGTCAGGTGTTTTCCACCGCCGACGACAGCCAGACCGCGGTGACCGTGCACGTATTGCAAGGCGAACGCGAAATAGCCGCGGGCAACAAGTCCCTGGGGCGTTTCGATCTCAGCGATATTCCACCGGCCGCGCGCGGTGTACCGCAGATCGAGGTGACCTTCGACATCGACGCCAACGGCATCTTGCACGTGTCTGCCAAAGACAAGGCCACCGGCAAAGAAAACAAGATTGTCATCAAGTCCAGTTCCGGTCTCGATGACAAGGAAATCGACCGCATGATCAAGGACGCCGAGGCCCATGCCGAAGAAGATCGCAAGGCGCATGAGCTGGTGGATGCCCGCAACCGCGCCGATGCCATGATACACAGCGTGCGCAAATCCCTGAAGGAAATGGGCGACAAGATCGACGCCGTCGACAAGACCAAGATCGATCAGGCGATTACCGATCTGGAATTGGCGCTCAAGGCCGATGACAAGGCCGAGATTGAAGCCAAGACCCAGGTGCTCACCGAAGCCAGCCATAAACTCGCGGAGCATATGTATGCCCAGGCCCAGGCCGGCGCCACGGCCGAGACCGCCACCGCGGATGAGACCCAAGACCGCGGCGACGACAACGGCAATGTGGTGGATGCCGAATTCGAGGAAGTGAAGGACAAAAAAGGCGGTAAATAATTCGTCGTTACCGGCCGTTCTGTATGGCATAAAGGCACCGTGGGGATCGGGGATCGACCACGGCGCCTTTTGTCGTGCGTGCAACAGTGATTTTTTAATGAATATCGTGATGGCAGGACGTTAAGCATGGCTAAGCAGGATTACTATGAGGTACTTGGAGTAGCGCGCAATGCCCCCGAGGCGGAGATCAAGAAGGCCTATCGCCGGCTGGCGATGAAATATCATCCTGACCGTAACACCGACGACAAGGGTGCGGAGGCCAAGTTTAAAGAAGCGAATGAGGCCTATGAAATTCTGACCGATGCCCAGAAGCGCACGGCCTACGACCAGTTTGGCCACGCCGGTGTCGATCCTGCTGCCGCGGGTCGCGGTGGCGGCGCTCACCCCGGACAGGGCGGGAGTTTCGCGGATATTTTCGGCGATATTTTCGGCGGCGGTGGCCGCGCCCGCGGCGGCGCGCAGGTGTACCGCGGGGCGGATCTGCGTTACAACCTGGATCTCGGCCTGGAAGAAGCGGTGCGCGGTACCGAGATGCGTATCCGGGTGCCGGCCCTGGAGTCCTGCGAGACCTGTCATGGAAGCGGAGCCAAACCCGGTACGTCGGCTACTACCTGTGCCACTTGTGGTGGTCATGGCCAGGTACGCATGCAGCAGGGGTTTTTTTCCATACAGCAGACCTGTCCCAATTGCCGCGGTAGCGGCAAGGTGGTGAGCTCGCCTTGCAGCACCTGCCACGGCCAGGGCCGGGTGAAACATACCAAGACCCTGTCGGTGAAAGTGCCGGCGGGCGTGGATGAGGGCGATCAAATACGCTTGGCAGGCGAGGGCGAGGCCGGAGAAAACGGCGGGCCGGCGGGGGATTTGTACGTCCAAGTGCGGCTCAAGCCCCACGGCCTCTTCAAACGCGACGGCGACGACCTGCACTGCGAAATGCCCTGCAGTTTTGTCACCGCGACCTTGGGTGGTGAAGTGGAAGTCCCCACCCTGGACGGACGCGCCAATCTCAAAATTCCCGCTGGCACCCAAACCGGCAAGGTGTTTCGCCTGCGCGCTAAGGGTGTCACCAATGTACGCAACGGCCACGTGGGCGATCTGTTTTGCCACATCAGTATCGAAACACCGGTGAATCTCAGCAAGCGCCAGAAGGAATTACTCCAGGAATTTGATACGCTGTTACGCGAAGGCGGCGCGCGCCATAGCCCGCGCGAGCAGTCTTGGATGGAAAAGCTCAAGGGTTTTCTGGGTTAAGGTGCCCGGTGTCGGAATAAAGCCTTAGGCGTGGACGTCCCCGATGACAGGACGTGGACATTTAGAATAGGATTCGTTTGTAGGGTGGGCATTGCCCACCACACGCGGCGACCGCCAGCGCACACCGGTGGATGATGCCCACCCTACTGCCACGGCCAGGCGCATTATTTATGGTGTTATGTTTAGAATAGGATTCTATATATGCAGCGATGGTCGAAGTTGTCCGAATCAATCAGCCTGGGACGGCGCAAGCTACTGGCCGGTATGGCCGCCGCCGGCGGACTGTTTGCCGTGAGCAACGGCAGCCGCGCGCAAGACGCGACGAGTGCGAGCAAGGAAAAACCGCTGCGGTTTCCCGGAGATGCGCCGGAAAATTTTATCGTTTACCAATTCAACCAGGCCGATGCCGACTATCACAACCATGTGATCTTTTCCGTCGGCGCCATGCTGCGCATGTACGGAGACAATATTAAGATCGTGGTCACCACCTTTGGTCCCGGCATCCATATATTACTCAAAAAGCCGCGCCGTCCAGTGACGCGCGAGATCCGTGAAAAGGTAGCCAGCCTGAGTCAATACGGAGTGGAATTCCACATCTGCGGTAATACCCTCACCGCGCTCGGCCTGACACAAAAGGATACCCTTGCCTTTGCCAAGTATGTGGAAGTGGGCGCCGCCGACCTCATGGAGCTGCAGCAAAAAGGTTATGCCTATCTCAACTGGTAAAACGGTTTCCGGTGTTTTCTCGTATATGTAAGGTTTTATGGTCCATGGCCGTCTAAGCTATGAGTTGCGCTCGACCGTCGCCGATTGCGGGGTGCGCAGCCTACCCCCGTTTATAGCCATAGAGGCCAAGCATGCCCATTAAAAAACCCGCCGCTATACTCCCCTCGGAAATCACCGATAAGGCCGTCTACCTAAGTCGTCGGCGTTTTCTAGTGGCTGGCGCCGCCGCCCTGGCGACCGGGGGCGCACTGCCTGCGTGGGCGGGGACAGAGCCGGCCAAGCGCTTCAGCGACCTGCGTAAGAGCCCTTACAGCGTGACGGAGAGCCCCACACGCTTACAGGACATCGCCCATTACAACAATTTCTATGAATTCGGCACCGACAAAGAATCGCCGGCGAAGACTGCCCATACCCTGCGTACCCGGCCTTGGACCGTAGTCGTAGAGGGTGAGGTCAAACACCCCAAAACCTACGACATCGATGCGCTGCTGCGCATGAGCCCCTTGGAGGAGCGTATCTATCGCATGCGTTGCGTAGAGGGCTGGTCCATGGTGATCCCATGGGTGGGATTTTCCCTGGGTGATATTATCAAGCAGGTGGCGCCCACGAGCCGTGCGAAATATGTGGAGTTTGTCAGTCTGCACGATCCGGAACAGATGCCCGGACAGCGTTCGCGCGTGCTCCAGTGGCCGTATGTAGAAGGCCTGCGTCTGGACGAGGCCATGCACCCCCTGACCCTATTGACTGTGGGCCTGTATGGCGAAGTGCTACCCAATCAAAACGGTGCGCCAGTGCGCCTGGTGGTGCCATGGAAATACGGTTTTAAAAGTATCAAGTCCATCGTGCGCATCCGTTTCGTGGAGTCGCAGCCGGTGTCCTCGTGGATGCGTGCCAATTCCGCGGAATACAATTTTTATTCCAACGTAAATCCCGAAGTGGATCATCCGCGCTGGAGTCAGGCGCGCGAGCGCCGTATCGGCGAGTTCAGTAAGCGTCCAACCCTCATGTTCAACGGCTATGCCGAGCAGGTGGCGTCGCTCTATCGTGGCATGGATCTTAAAAAGAATTTTTGATCGGTATGTCGATAGCTATGCGTTGGATCAAACCCCTGGTATTTATGCTCTGTCTGGTGCCATTGGTATGGCTGGGGGCGGACGCGTATGGCGACAGACTAGGCGCCAATCCCATCGAGGCCATCACCCATGCAACCGGCACTTGGACCTTGGTATTCCTGCTGATTACCTTGAGCGTTACGCCGCTGCGCCGCCTAACGGGCATCAACGCCTTGATACGGCTGCGCCGCATGCTGGGCTTGTATGCATTTTTTTATGCGTGTCTGCATGTAGTCACGTACTTTTGGCTGGACCAGTTCTTCGATTGGACGGCCATCGTCAAGGACATCATTAAGCGTCCGTTTATTACCGTGGGTTTCTTCGCGTTTGTATTGTTGATTTCCTTGGCGGTCACGTCGACCAACGCCATGGTGAAACGCCTGGGCGGGCGGCGCTGGCAGTTATTGCACCGCCTGGTGTATGTGATCGCCATCGCCGGCGTGGTGCACTATCTGTGGCTGGTAAAAAAAGACCTCACCCAGCCGCTGATCTATGCCGCAGTCCTGGGCGTGTTACTAGGTTACCGGCTGGTACGCGCCACCCCGTCCTTCCAGCCCTGGGTTGCGCGCATGAAGGCGAGATTCTCGACCGCGTGATATACCGGGTGGATCAATCCCCCGAGGGTAGGATATGGAATTCCAAGACCTTGTCCATGTGCGTCAGACTTTCCGCCAGCCGGCGCGAGTTGTCGCGGTCACGGCTGCGTATGGTCATGCGGTATTCAAAGAATTTCCCTTCCTCGCTTAGCCGGTAACTCATATTCGCCACGGTAAAGCCTTGGGTGGCGATCAAGGCGCAGAGTTCTTTTTCCGAGGGTGCATCCTTGCGTAGGAAACGCACATCCAGGCGTCCATAATAAAGGGCCGGTATAATCAGTTCTATCCAGCGGAACAGGGACAAGGTACCTAAGGTGAGGAAGGTGGCCACCGCCGCTGGAAAGTAAAAGCCTATGCCTATCAGTATGCCTATGGCGGCCGTCATCCAAATGGAGGCGGCGGTGGTGAGCCCGCGCACCGTCAGGCCTTCTTTGATAATCACCCCAGCGCCGAGGAAGCCGATACCGGTCATGATGCCCTGGGCCAGGCGCGTGGGATCCACGCGCAGAGTGTCCACCGAGAGATGACTGAACAGCTGTGCTTGGTAAACCGTCACCAGCATCAACAGACTGGACGCGGTACACACCAGAGTATGGGTACGAAAGCCCGCCGGGCGCCCGTGAAAGGTACGCTCCAGGCCTATCATGCCGCCGGCCAGGACCGCTAGGCACAGATGCAGCAATATCGTGGGGTATTCTTGTTCCATTAGTTATCCAATAAGCACTTGTCGTTAGCCACCCATGTGTAAATCCATTATCCTTCACCCACAGTGTAGGCATAGGGGATGGGTATGACCAGAGTAGGTATCACCGGCGCCGCCGGTCGCATGGGGCGTTGCTTGATCGAGGCCTGCCAGGCGCACTCGAATATTCGACTGTCGGTTGCCTTGGAGCGGCCGCATAGCCCTGCTCTGGGCAAAGATACTGGACAGCTAGCAGGTTTGGATACCTCAGGTGTGACGGTGAGCGATGACTTGGGTGCAATCCTAGATCAGCTTGACGTGCTGGTGGATTTTTCCCGCCCCGAGGCGAGCTTGGCGTATCTCGAACTGTGTCGCGGCGCCGGCAAGAAAATGGTTATAGGCACCACCGGTTTTGACGCCGCCGGTAAACAGCGCATCGTCGCGGCGGCGCGCGATACCGCCATTGTGTTCGCGCCCAATATGAGCGTGGGGGTGAATCTGTGTTTTAAACTCTTGGATATCGCCGCCCGCGTCCTCGGGGAGCAAGCGGATGTGGAGATTGTCGAAGCCCATCACCGCCACAAGGTGGACGCCCCGTCTGGCACGGCACTGCGCATGGGCGAAGTGGTGGCCGCGGCCCTGGGCCGGAACCTGGATGAGGTCGCCGTGTATGATCGACTAGGCACGACCGGCGCGCGCGACCCCAGGACCATAGGCTTTTCTACTATGCGGGGTGGCGACATCGTGGGCGATCATACGGTGCTATTTGCCGGTATAGGCGAACGCTTGGAAATCACCCACAAGGCCAGCAGTCGTATGACCTTCGCCCTGGGTGCATTACGCGCCGCGTTGTGGTTACAGGGACAGAAAAAGGGCCTGTTCGATATGCAGGACGTGTTGGGATTGCGCTAACGGGTAACGCCAGTACAAAAAAATCAGGCCCAGCATGCCGGGCCTGATGGTTTACACCTGTGAACAGCGAGGCTTACTGCGGCACGCCGCGCAAGGGCTGCACCTCGGGAAAGCCGAAACCCGCCGTTGGAAACGGCCGCACCAGGCGCATGCGATTGAGCACCGGGTCCGCCGTATGATTAGGCAGGGATTCCAGATAGCGCACCAATACTTCGGTGGCGTCCAGGGGACCGCCGTCGGTGTCTTTAAGCACGGTGATATTGGTGGCCGGCACGACATTGATCAGCGTGGGATCGTTGGCATACCAGTACGACGCATAGGTGTAGTTAGCCGCCACATCCAGAGGCGCGCCACCCACCATGATATTCGACGCGCGGTTGTTGAGCGCCAGATAGGGGTCCAAGTCCAGGGTGACGTTGCTGAAGTTGAACAACCAACCGCCGGTCCATTTTGATACGTCCGGATTGAGCGAACCATCGGCGGCGTTTTCGATTTGGTTTTTGAGTGCCTGGCCCTTGATGGTGCCCATGGCGATTTGCGGACCTATGGGGATGAAGTGGAACAAGTCCTCATATTTGATCGGCCCCACGGGCACGTGGGTACCGTAGCGGAAACCGCGTATGGCGCCGATCTGGGCGCCGGTCATGGCGCGGAAGGCATCGGTCATGAAGTCGTGGGAAGAGCCCTCGAGTATGGCCGGCATGTCTTCATGGGAGAAGTTGGAGCGGTGCAGGGGTTTAGCGGTGCGGCCCACTACCGTGTTGATGGGGCGCTTTAACTTAGAGCCATTGAACGGATTGACATGGCTCGTGAAACTCGGCCCCGCCACGAAGGTTTTGCGGGCCTGTTTGACCAGGGCGGCGATGGTGGGGTCGGGCTTGATTTTATCGGTCACGCGTATCGGCTCGAACTCCCATACACTGATGCGCCGATCCTTCACTTCTAGTTCGAGCTTGCCCAGCATGGTGCCGTCCTGGCCTTCCTCGACGATGAGGGTGCCGCTGGCGGTGACCACCGGCTTGATGGTTTCTTCATGCATGTCCGAGGAGAGAATCACGTCTATGCCGGCGATTTTCTCGGCGATGCGGATGTTGTTGGCCAGGCCCATTTCCGAGAGCATTACCAGCAGATCCACCTGCTCGACGTTGCGCAACTGGTTTACCTGGTTTTGTACCTCGGCGTCCAGTTCGGCGGCGGTGTTTTTCAGGAATTTAAAGCCCTTGGTTACTTTGCTGCCCACGACTTGGGGGCCGCGATCGGTGGTCAGTCCCAGGATACCAACCTTAACCTCGCCCACTTGCTTGATGATATAGGGTGGCGTGACGCGCTGCCCGGCCTTATCCGGATAAGGGGTAGTGGGGTCTTCGGCGAGAGTGGAATAATACACATTGGCCGCCACGGTATTCCACGGTGCCAGCGGGGCCTTGCCAGGGGTACCTACGAACAAATCCAAGAAGCGTTGCGTGCCATAGACAAACTCCCAATTGCCCGGGGCATAGGCGTCGATGTTGAATTTATTAACAATATCTACGATAGCCTGACCCTGGGTGTAGAGCACTTCGGCCGAGCCCTGTATGGTGTCGCCGGTGTGCAGTAAGAGGCTGTGTTTTTCTTCCCGGCGTATTTCTTTGATCTTAGTGTAAATGCGAGCCAGGCCGCCTTCTTTACGTCCGTCCGGGCTGTCGCTGCGGACGTTGGCGCGGGGAATCAAATGTCCGTGGAAGTCGCCGGTGTGGATCAGGGTGACCTCGCCATCCCCGGCTTGGGCCGGCAGACTGTATATAGCCACACCCGCCACAAATAGGGCGTTGATCAGCAGTTTTTTGTTCATGCTGTAATACCTCAGATAATGGATCGATAGTTCGAGTCAGGGCCACGGACGTTCCCGTTTTCCCGGACATGGTGTGAAAGACGCCTACGGCGCGCCATCTATTCCCTGATCCATTATCCGATTGATTTTCCAGCGCCCGTCCCGTAAAATTCCGCCTCAGCCGGAAAACCTACATTTTCCCCAAAATTCAAGCGGAAGAGGCTCACGCCACCTCTTCCGCTTTTGTGTGTCTACGCCCCGAGGTAATTCGCTGATGCGGCCTGCGCTGCTTGCTCTGGAAGAAGGTTCCTTGTTTTTCGGGGAGGCCATCGGTATTTCCGGACAGGCAGTGGGCGAGGTGGTGTTCAACACCGCCATGACCGGCTACCAGGAAATTCTTTCCGACCCGTCCTACGCGCGCCAAATTATCACCCTTACCTATCCGCACATCGGCAACACCGGCACCACCACCGATGACATGGAGTCGGCGCGCGTCTACGCCACCGGCCTGGTGATCCGCGACCTGCCAGTGCAGTCTAGCAACTGGCGCGCCGACCAAACCTTGTCCGAGTTTTTGCGCAAGCAAAAGGTAATTGGGATTACCGGTATCGACACACGTCGATTGACGCGCTTGTTGCGCGAAAAAGGCGCGCAGAAGGGCTGCATCGTGGCGGCGCAAGAAGGCGAGAAGATCGACAAAAAAGCGGCGCTGGCGCAAGCG
This sequence comes from Gammaproteobacteria bacterium, assembly GCA_031416355.1. GTDB lineage: Bacteria > Pseudomonadota > Gammaproteobacteria > Acidiferrobacterales > UBA6901 > JANNJF01. Next base: position 15,232 of record JANOTM010000101.1, on the reverse strand, counting down.
CGTGCATTCGCCGGACTCAAGGGCATGGATCTGGCCAAGGTGGTCAGTGCAAAGACCGCGTATCCCTGGACCGACGGCGGCTGGGACCTGGCCTCAGGTTACCGCAAAGATCCGGCGGCGCGTTTCAAAATCGTGGCGTACGACTTCGGCATCAAGCGCAATATTCTGCGCATGCTCGCGGATCGCGGCTGTGCCGTGACGGTGGTGCCGGCCAAGACGCCGGCGGATGAGGTGCTGGCGATGCAGCCCCATGGGGTATTTCTCTCCAATGGCCCGGGCGATCCGGAACCCTGCACCTATGCGATCGAGGCGATACGCACTATCGTTGCCACCGGCCTGCCGGTGTTCGGCATTTGCCTAGGCCACCAATTACTCGCCCTGGCCTCGGGCGCGCGCACCATGAAAATGAAATTTGGCCATCACGGCGCCAACCATCCAGTGCAAGACCTGGACAGCGGTAAGGTGATGATCACCAGCCAGAACCACGGTTTCGCCGTAGACGAGACCAGCCTGCCCCCGACTCTGCGCGTGACCCACCGATCACTGTTCGACGGCACCATACAAGGCCTGGCACGTACCGACCAGCCGGCGTTCTGTTTCCAGGGCCATCCCGAAGCGAGCCCTGGGCCGCATGATGTGGCACCGCTGTTTGACAGATTTATTCATCTAATTGAAAAGCAGATAAAAGATACAAGAGAAAAGTTACAAGACACCGATAAGGTGCAAGCATGAAAGTCTTTACTTTTCTCTTTTCTCTTTTCTCTTTCCTCTTGTATCTGACTCTATATGCCTAAACGCACCGACATCAAAAGCATTCTCATCATCGGCGCCGGCCCCATCGTCATCGGCCAGGGTTGCGAATTCGATTATTCCGGCGCCCAGGCGTGCAAGGCGCTGAAGGAAGAGGGCTACCGGGTGATCCTGGTGAACTCCAATCCCGCGACCATCATGACCGACCCGGACCTGGCGGACGCGACCTATATCGAGCCGATTAACTGGCAGACCGTGGCGCGCATCATCGCCAAGGAGCGTCCGGACGCCTTGCTGCCCACCATGGGCGGGCAGACCGCGCTTAATTGCGCCCTCGATCTGGATCGCGAGGGCGTGTTGGCCGAGTATCAGGTGGAAATGATAGGCGCCAAGCGCGACGCCATCGACAAGGCCGAAGACCGCGAGTTGTTCAAAAAGGCCATGGAAGGTATCGGCCTGGGCGTGGCGCGCGGCGCCATCGCTCATAGTCTGGAGCAGGCCTTGCAGGTGCAGGCCATGATAGGGTTTCCCGCTATCATCAGGCCGTCTTTCACCCTGGGCGGCAGCGGCGGTGGTATCGCCTACAACAAAGAAGAGCTGGTGGCCATCTGCGAACGCGGTCTGGATGCCTCGCCCACGCGCGAATTGCTGATCGAGGAATCCCTCATCGGCTGGAAAGAATACGAGATGGAGGTGGTGCGCGATACCAAGGACAACTGCATCATCATCTGCTCCATCGAGAACTTCGACCCCATGGGCGTGCACACCGGCGACTCTATTACGGTGGCGCCGGCGCAGACGCTGACCGACAAGGAATACCAGATCATGCGCGACGCCAGTATCGCGGTGTTGCGCGAGATCGGCGTCGAGACCGGCGGCTCCAACGTGCAGTTCGCCATCAATCCGCGCGATGGGCGCATGGTGGTGATAGAGATGAACCCACGCGTGTCGCGCTCCTCGGCCCTGGCGTCCAAGGCCACCGGCTTTCCCATCGCCAAGATCGCGGCCAAGCTCGCCGTGGGTTATACCCTGGATGAACTCAGGAACGACATCACTGGTGGGCGCACGCCGGCGTCGTTCGAGCCCGCCATCGACTACGTGGTGACTAAATTCCCGCGGTTTACCTTCGAGAAATTCCCCAAGGCCGATGCCACACTCACCACCCAGATGAAGTCTGTGGGCGAGGTCATGGCCATAGGGCGTACTTTTCAGGAATCCTTCCAGAAGGCCTTGCGCTCCCTGGAAATTGGTTCTTACGGCCTAGAACCCAAGCTCGATCCGGCCTTGGACCGGGACGCGGCGCGCAAGAAGCTGATGCAGGAGCTGCGCGTGCCGGGGGCGGAACGGGTCTGGTACGTGGCGGATGCCTACCGCTTCGGCATGACCGGTGCCGAGGTATACGCGCTCACGAATATTGATCCCTGGTTTCTCGCGCAACTGGAAGAGCTGGTGCGCATCGAGACCGACATCGTTAAATTCCGGAAAAAGGCACTTGCCGGCGAGCATCTGCGCGCGTGGAAGCGCAAGGGATTTTCTGATCGGCGCCTGGCCCAACTGCTCGCCGTCAGCGAGGACGCGGTGCGCGCGGCGCGCCACAAGGCGCAGGTGCGGCCGGTGTATAAGCGCGTGGATTCATGTGCCGCCGAGTTCGCCTCCGGCACTGCCTACATGTACTCCACCTACGAAGAAGAGTGTGAGGCCGCGCCGGAGAAAAAATCCAAAGTCATCGTACTCGGCGGTGGTCCGAACCGCATCGGCCAGGGCATAGAGTTCGACTATTGCTGCGTGCATGCGTCCTTCGCCCTGCGCGAGGACGGCTACCAGACCATCATGATCAATTGCAATCCGGAAACCGTGTCCACCGACTACGACACCTCCGACCGCTTGTATTTCGAACCGCTCACCCTGGAAGACGTGCTCGAGGTCATACACCTCGAGAAGCCCAAGGGCGTGATCGTCCAATACGGCGGCCAGACTCCTCTAAAGCTGGCGCGCGCGCTAAAGAAGAACGGCGCGCCCATTATCGGCACCACGCCTGATTCCATCGATCTCGCCGAGGACCGGGAACGCTTCCAAAGGCTGGTCAAGAAACTAAAATTACTGCAACCACCCAATGCCACGGCGCGCACCACCGATGCCGCCATCAAGCTGGCAGAGAAGATCGGCTATCCGCTGGTGGTGCGGCCATCGTACGTGCTGGGCGGACGCGCTATGCAGATCGTACACCGGCGCGAAGATCTCGAGACGTATATGCGCGACGCGGTGCGTGTCTCGGAGGACTCCCCGGTGCTGCTCGACCGTTTTCTGAACGACGCCATCGAGGTGGATGTGGACGCGGTATGCGACGGCAAGAAAGTGGTCATCGGCGGCATCATGGAACACATTGAAGAGGCCGGTGTGCACTCAGGCGATTCCGCGTGCTCATTGCCGCCTTTCAGCCTCTCCAAGAAAATCCAGGACCGCTTGCGCACCCAGACGGTACAGTTGGCCAAGGCCCTAAAGGTGATAGGCCTGATGAACATACAGTTCGCCGTGAAGGGCAACGATATCTATGTGTTAGAGGTGAATCCGCGCGCCTCACGCACCATTCCCTACGTCTCGAAAGCCACGTCGCGGCCCTTGGCCAAGATCGCCGCGCGCTGTATGGTGGGCATCAGTCTGGCGAAACAGGGGGTGGTATCCGAGATCATCCCGGCCTATTATTCGGTGAAGGAAGCGGTGTTTCCCTTTATTAAATTTCCCGGTGTAGATACGGTCTTAGGACCGGAGATGAAATCCACCGGCGAGGTCATGGGGATAGGCCGTAGCTTCGGCGAGGCCTTTTCCAAATCGCAAATGGCCGCGGGTTCGGAAATTCCGCGTGCGGGACGCATGTTTATTAGTTTGCGCGAGTCCGATCAACGCGCCGGTGTGGAGGTTGCACGTTATTTCTCCACCCATGGTTTCGAGGTGCTCGCGACGCGCGGCACTGCCGCAGTGCTGGAGACTGCGGGTGTCACGGTGAAGGCGATCAATAAGGTGTCCGAGGGCCGGCCGCATATCGTCGACATGATCAAGAATGACGAGATCGCTATTATCATCAACACCATTGCCAATACCCAGAGTATCGCCGATTCCTACGAGATCCGGCGCGAGGCCTTGCTGCATAAAGTGACCATCTACACTACCCTGGCAGCGGCGCGCGCAGCCTGCGAAGGACACCGCCAGGCGGGTGAATTCGATGTCAATCGATTGCAGGATTTACATAAGGAGATAGCATCATGATCAAGGTGCCATTGACCGTAACCGGCGCCGAAAAACTAAGGGCGGAATTGCATCGCCTCAAGACCATCGATCGTCCACGCATTATCCAGGCCATTGCCGAGGCGCGCGCCCACGGCGATCTGTCGGAGAACGCCGAATACCATGCGGCCAAGGAGCAACAGTCGTTTGCCGAGGGACGTATTGCGGATATAGAGTTCAAGCTCGGCAGCGCCCAAATTATCGACCCGCACACGGTGAGCGCCCACGGCCGCGTGGTGTTCAGCGCCACCCTCGATCTTCTGGACGAAGACAGCCAACAACAGGTCACCTACCAGATCGTGGGTGATGACGAGGCCGGCATCGCCGTGGGCAAGATATCCGTAGGCTCGCCCATCGCGCGCGCGCTCATAGGCAAGGAAGCGGGCGACAGCGTCGAGGTGAAGGTGCCGGATGGCATACGTCACTACGAGATTCTGGATGTGCGTTACGTCTGATATAAAGGGCAAGATACAGTTTTGTAGGGTGAGGCGGAGTTTTCACGAACACACTTAACGTGTGTTCGTGCCGCCGAACGGGTGCAACGGGTTTTGTTGCACCTCGGGCTGGAAGCACCACCCACCACACGCGGCGACCGCCGGCGCACGCTGGTGGACGGTGCCCACCCTACACTTGCTACTGCGTGCTTTAGCGGCCTGCCTACCGAGGATTTCCCCTCTATGCCCAAGAATCTGCGCTGGTCCCTAGAGCATATTTTGCTGACACTATGGGTCGGCGGCATGTGGACCACGGGTTTCGTCGTGACACCGGTCATTTTTTCTTCGGTCGCCGACCGTATGCTGGCCGGCAATATTGCCGGCCGATTGTTCAGTATTTTAAGTCTAGTCGGTTTGGTTTGCGGCGGTTTGCTGGTGCTTATGCGCTGGTTTACGCGCGTCTTAGGGGCGCGTGACTGGCGCTTGTGGGTATTAGTGGCGATGCTGGTCGTGATTGCCGTGGGGGAATTCGGTTTGGCGCCGCGCATGCAGGCACTTAAGTCTGCGGCCGGAGCGGCGTTTGCCCCAGACAGCGTGGAGTATGGGAAATTTGCATTATTGCACCGGATTTCCAGCAGCTTGTTCCTCGTTAACAGTCTTTTAGGCCTGCTCCTGGTGGCGGTGCCGGCGCAGCGCGAGGTCTTCCCCCATGGCCCGTAGCAAGAGCAGCAGCGCTTGGCTGGCAGAGCATTTTGCCGACGTCTACGTCAAACGTGCTCAACAAGAGGGCTACCGCTCTCGTGCCATCTATAAATTGCAGGAAATCGATCAGCGCGACCGCCTACTGCGCCCAGGTATGACGGTAGTCGATCTAGGCGCAGCCCCTGGCGGCTGGTCCCAATATGCCCTGGAGCGCGTTGGGGCTGGGGGGCGGGTAGTGGCCCTGGATATACTGCCCATGGCTCCCATTGCCGGGGTGGAGTTTATCGAAGGGGACTTCACCGAAGCGCCAGCGCTGGATCAGATGGTCCATACCCTGGCCGGTCGTCCGGTGGACCTTGTAATCTCGGATATGGCACCCAATATCAGTGGGGTGGGGATATCGGACCAGGCACGTGTTATCTATCTAGCGGAATTGGCCTTGGAGTTTGCTTTACAGCAGCTAAAACCCAGCGGTGATTTTTTGATGAAGGCCTTTCAAGGACAAGGGTTTAGCGAGCTTTATAAAAATGTGCAACAGCATTTTGAGCGCGTGATTTCGCGCAAGCCCAAGGCGTCGCGCCCGCGGAGTCCGGAGATATACGTAGTGGGCAAGGGATATAAGAAATAGCGTCATGCGGCGGTTGTATCGTACAGGTAGACATTGCATTATGGGATATAATCGAGCAACCCGCAGTCTGAAGTGGCGGCGTAGTCAACTCGGGCACGGCCTGAAGAGGTAATAGATTGAATAATCTCACCAAGAATTTACTGTTGTGGCTCATTATCGCGGTCGTGCTGATGTCGGTTTTCAATAACTTCGGCAATCGACCGGCGGCGGCGCGCCCCATGGAGTATTCCCAGTTCTACAATCAAGTGGGTGATGGCCGCATCGATAAAGTGATCATCGAAGGGCGCAAGATTACCGGTGTCACCAAAAGCGGTGAGAGTTTCAATACCTATAGTCCCGAGACCGATAACCGTTTCTTAGTCGGCGATCTGCTCAAGAACGGTGTGCTGGTGGAAGCCAAGCCGCCGGAAGAGCAGCCGCTGTGGTTGCAGATACTCATCGGCTGGTTCCCGATGTTACTGCTCATAGGATTCTGGTTTTATATGATGCGCCAGATGCAAGGCGGCGGTGGCGGTCGCGGCGGCGCCATGGGTTTTGGCAAGAGCCGCGCGCGCATGCTGACGGAAGAACACAACAAGGTTACCTTTGAAGATGTGGCGGGTATCGAGGAAGCCAAGGACGAAGTCGGCGAGCTGGTGGAATTCCTACGCGACCCCGGCAAGTTTCAAAAGCTCGGCGGCCGTATCCCGCGCGGCGTGCTCATGACCGGCTCTCCCGGCACCGGCAAGACCCTGCTCGCCAGGGCCATCGCCGGCGAAGCCAAGGTCCCGTTCTTCTCTATTTCCGGCTCCGACTTTGTGGAAATGTTCGTGGGCGTAGGCGCCTCGCGCGTGCGCGACATGTTCGAGCAGGCCAAGAAGCATGCGCCGTGCATCATCTTCATCGATGAAATCGACGCCGTCGGCCGTCAGCGCGGCGCCGGTGTGGGCGGCGGCCACGACGAGCGCGAGCAAACCCTTAACCAGTTGCTGGTGGAAATGGATGGGTTCGAGGGCAACGAGGGCGTGATCGTTATCGCCGCCACCAACCGCCCGGACGTGCTCGATCCGGCGCTGTTGCGGCCGGGGCGCTTCGACCGCCAGGTGTACGTGCCCTTGCCGGACATCCGTGGCCGCGAGAAAATTCTGAAAGTACACATGCGCAAGGTGCCGGCGGCCGACAACGTGAACGCCTCGATTATCGCCCGTGGCACGCCCGGTTTTTCCGGTGCCGATCTCGCGAATCTGGTGAACGAGGCGGCGCTGTTCGCGGCGCGCGCCAACAAGCGGCTGGTGGACATGGCCGACTTCGAGCGCGCCAAGGACAAGATCATGATGGGCGTGGAGCGCAAGTCCATGGTCATGAGCGAAAAGGAAAAGACCCTCACCGCCTATCACGAGGCCGGCCACGCCATCGTGGGGCGCCTGGTTCCGGATCACGATCCGGTGTACAAGGTGACCATCATCCCGCGTGGCCGTGCACTGGGTGTGACCATGTATTTGCCGGAAGACGATCGCCACAGCCACAGCAAGCAGATGCTGGAGAGCCGGATTTCGAGTTTATTTGGTGGGCGCATCGCCGAGATGATTACCTTCGGGGCCGAGGCCGTTACTACCGGTGCGTCGAACGATATCGAACGCGCCACCAGTATCGCGCGCAACATGGTTACCCGTTGGGGCCTGTCGGAGAAGATTGGACCGCTCGCCTATAATGACGAGGAAGGCGAGGTATTTCTCGGCCGTTCGGTGACGCAGCACAAGAATATGTCGGATGGAACCGCGCATACCATCGACGAAGAGATACGCGTTATTATCGACCGCAACTATCAGCGCGCGCACAAAATCATCACCGAGAACATCGATAAATTGCGCATCATGGCCGAAGCGTTACTCAAGTACGAGACCCTGGACGCCGAACAAATCGAGGACATCATGTGCGACCGTCCGCCGCGTCCGCCGGAAGGCTGGATCGACAACGAGCCACGTGCCGATGGCACCACCGATGCCAAATCCGGCAAGACGCCGCGCAAGCCGCGTACCAAGCCCATGGATACACCCGCCGCGGAGCACTAACACCCATGCTGGACTGCGGCGGCCGTCCACTAGACTTGGGACGGGTCGCCATTATGGGCATTCTGAATATCACCCCCGATTCCTTTTCGGACGGGGGTGTTTTTTTGTCCCCCGCCAAGGCCGTGGACCACGCTCTGCGCATGGTCGCCGCGGGCGCGGATATTATCGATGTGGGCGGGGAATCCACCCGCCCCGGCGCACCTCCGGTGTCGGCACAGGAAGAACTGGATCGCGTGTTGCCTGTCATGGAGGCCTTGCGCGGCGTGCTCAGCGTTCCGGTATCCATCGATACCTCCAAGCCCGAGGTCATGCGCGCAGCGGTGCGGGCCGGTGCCGGCTTGATCAACGACGTCATGGCCTTACGCGCCCCCGGGGCCTTGCAAGCAGCAGTCGAACTGGGTGTGCCGGTGTGCCTCATGCACATGCGCGGCGAGCCGCGCAGTATGCAGGATGCGCCGCACTATACCGATGTGGTGGGCGAAGTACGTGACTTTCTCGCGGCCCGGATCCAGGCTTGTGTGGCCGCGGGCATGGCGACGCAAAGTATTATCGTGGACCCGGGCTTCGGTTTTGGTAAAACCTTGGCGCATAATTGCGTCTTGCTGCGCAATCTAGCCGTCTTGCGCGCGCTGGGTGCCCCGCTGCTGGTGGGGTTATCGCGCAAGTCTCTGATAGGCAAGGCCCTGGGCCTGCCGCTGGAGCAGCGCCTATATGCCAGTCTGGCGCTGGCCTCGATGGCAGTGCAAAATGGCGCCAGCATCATACGTACCCACGATGTCGAGGCAACCCGCGATGTCATCCGCATGGTCGAGGTCGTTCAGAATTCATAGGCAGCAGTTGCGGGAGAGAGCATGAGCAAGCGTTATTTTGGTACCGATGGCATACGTGGCTGTGTCGGCGAAGAGCCTATTACACCGGAAACTGTATTGAAACTGGGCTGGGCCGCCGGCCGTGTTTTAGGCCAAGGTTCGTCGGATCATGCCAAGATCCTAGTAGGTAAGGACACACGCGTGTCGGGTTATTTGCTGGAATCCGCCCTAGAGGCCGGGCTGTCCGCCGCCGGCGTGGACATCCGCCTGCTCGGTCCTATGCCGACACCGGCCATCGCCTATCTTACGCGCACCGCCCGCGCCCGCGCCGGCATTGTGATCAGTGCCTCGCACAACCCATTTCAAGACAACGGCATCAAATTTTTCTCCAGTGACGGCAGCAAGCTGCCGGACGAAGTGGAGTTTGCCATAGAGCGCGCCATGGGCGAGCCGTTGTGCACGGTGGCGCCGGATAAGCTCGGTAAGGCCAAACGCTACGAAGATGCCGGCGGGCGCTATATCGAATTCTGCAAGAGTACCTTTCCCCATCGCTTGAGCCTGGAAGGACTCAAAATCGTCGTGGATTGCGCCAACGGCGCGGCCTACCACGTGGCGCCCCTGGTGTTCAGTGAACTCGGGGCCGAAGTCATCGCCATCGCCAACGATCCGGATGGTTTCAATATTAATAAGGACTGCGGTTCCACCCATCCGGCGCTATTGCAGAAGACCGTGCTGGAATTGGGCGCAGACGTGGGCATTGCCCTAGATGGTGATGGCGACCGGGTTATTTTGGTGGATAGTCGCGGCGAGGTAGTGGACGGCGACCAGATCCTATACGTGACCGCCATGTCGCGCCATGCTGCCGGACGTTTACGCGGCGGAGTTGTGGGTACCCTCATGACCAATCTCGGTCTAGAGCACGCCCTGGCGGCGAGCAATATTCCTTTCAAGCGCGCCCAGGTGGGTGATCGTTATGTTATGAATATGTTGCATCAAGATGGCTGGGAGTTGGGCGGCGAAACCTCCGGGCACATTATCTGCCTTGATAAGAGCACCACCGGCGACGGTATCGTCGCCGCCCTGGAAGTATTGGCGGTGCTGGTGCAATCCGGCAAGTCCTTGGCCGATCTCAAATCGGGTATGCAGGTCTACCCGCAAACCATGATTAATGTGCGCATGACGCGGCGCTTCGACATTAAGACGTCGAAAGAAGTTATGCTTACTTTAGGCGCGGTGGAGAAAGAATTGGCCGCCAACGGCCGTGTGGTGCTGCGCGCCTCGGGCACCGAACCGGTGGTACGGGTCATGGTGGAAGGACGCGATGCCCTGCTCATCGAGCGTTTGGGACAGGCCCTGGCCGATACCGTCAGGCGTGCGGCCGAGGCCTAGCACTACTATCAGCTGTGGCAGGGTGGCTGCCGCTTTTCTGGGCAGCATAGAAATGTCCGGGACCTCTGACTCATAGAGACTTTATATAAATTGCTTTCCGTAGCGCTGATCGGTAACATTCGCGCGTTTTAAACATAACGCCTTAAATAATGCCGCATAGCTATCGCAGTAGTCGATGTAGGGTGGGCATTGCCCACCAGGCTGTGTCGGTCGCAGCCGTGTGTGGTGGGCAATGCCCACCCTACAAAAGGCGTTATGTCGCTATATTTAGAATACTGAATCCCAAGGGGAAGAGAAATGCGCCGACCCATGGTCGCGGGAAACTGGAAAATGAACGGCAGCCAGGCCGAGGCGGCGAAGCTGCTCGCAGGGATAAGCCAGGGGTTGGCGACGCTGAAACAGGTGGATGTGGTGGTATGCCCCCCATTTATCCTGATTCCCTTGATTGCGGCCCAACTGAAGGGCAGCCCCATGAGCTGGGGTGGCCAGAACCTGAGTGCACAGACCTCCGGCGCTTATACCGGCGAGGTATCCGGTCCGATGTTGAAGGATTTCGGTTGTACTTATGCCATAGTAGGCCACTCCGAGCGCCGCGCCCTGTATGGCGAAACCGATGGTCTGGTGGCGGAGAAGTTTAAGGCGGCACAGGGCGCGGGCTTGATTCCCATACTTTGTGTCGGTGAAACCCTGGCAGAGCGCGAAGCCAATGCCACCGAGGCGGTGGTGGCGCGGCAGTTGGATGCGGTGATGGCGCTTAGCGGCGTTGCTTCCCTGGCGCAGGCAGTACTGGCCTATGAGCCGGTGTGGGCCATAGGCACGGGCAAAACCGCGTCGCCGCAACAGGCCCAAGACGTGCACAAATTTATCCGCAGCCGGGTCGCGGCCAAGGATGCCAAGGTGGCCCAGGGATTGCGCCTTCTTTATGGTGGCAGTGTGAAAGGCTCGAATGCGCAAGAGCTTTTTGGTCAAGCGGATATAGACGGTGGTTTAATAGGTGGTGCGTCGTTGCATGCCGAGGACTTCCTGGCCATCTGCCGGGCAGCGGCATGACCGGGGCAAGTGTGAAGACAGTGTGGGGTTGAATACATGAAAGAATTACTGCTCGTAGTACATATGCTCGCGGCCGTAAGCCTTATCGGGCTGGTCCTGGTACAGCAGGGCAAGGGTGCGGATATGGGCGCGGCCTTTGGCAGTGGCGCGTCGCAGTCGATGTTCGGCAGCCGCGGGTCGGCCACGTTTCTGAGTCGCCTGACCGCCGGGTTTGCCACGGTGTTTTTTGTCACCAGTTTGTCGCTAACGGTGTTGTATGCCCACGCTACCAAAATAGACAGCGTGACCCTGCAAGTCCCGGCACCCATGGAACAGGTACCGGTAGTGCCCATCCCTTCGCCCACCGGTGCCCCCGAGGTGCCCAAGTAAGTAAAGAGTTAGGCGTTTAGCCTGCCGAAGTGGTGAAACTGGTATACACGCTACCTTGAGGTGGTAGTGGGGAAACCCGTGCGGGTTCGAGTCCCGCCTTCGGCACCATTACTCTCTGCATTTGCCCTCAGTATTCAATAGAAAAATAAAGCGCCCGCGCGCCGCTGTAGATAGGTGTTTTTTATGTCACCCAAAACTTATCTAAGCCTATGAAACTCAATGCTATTCCCCACTAGTTCAAACTTGACTTTCATCTGACCCCAAGCCTAGACTCGGGTGCTAGCAGTTTGGCATAGCAAAATTATAAAACTCAGGAAAGCGGGGCGGGCATGCTGGATAATTATCTCCCCATACTAATTTTCATCATTGTTGGTACAGCCATAGGCGTGATACCCATGGCATTGGGGCGCGTCCTGGCGCCGCACCGACCCGATGCCGCGAAGCTGTCTCCCTATGAATGTGGTTTCGAGGCGTTCGAGGATACGCGCATGAAGTTCGACGTGCGCTATTACCTGGTCGCCATCCTGTTTATTATTTTCGATCTCGAGATTGCCTTCCTGTTTCCCTGGGCGGTGGTGCTGCAGGAGATCGGTATGTTCGGATTCCTCGCCATGATGCTGTTTCTGGGCATACTGGTGGTTGGTTTTATATACGAATGGAAAAAGGGGGCCCTGGAATGGGAATAGAAGGCGTCCTGGAAAAGGGCTGGGTCACGACCTCGGCTGATAAGCTCATCAATTGGGCGCATACTGGGTCGCTCTGGCCCATGAGCTTTGGTCTGGCCTGTTGCGCGGTGGAGATGATGCACGCCGCCGCGGCGCGTTACGATCTGGATCGGTTCGGCGCTGGGATCTTTCGTGGCAGCCCGCGTCAGTCCGATGTCATGATCGTCGCCGGCACCCTGGTCAATAAGATGGCGCCGGCCTTGCGCCGGGTGTACGACCAAATGGCCGAGCCGCGTTGGGTGATCTCCATGGGATCGTGCGCCAACGGCGGTGGCTATTATCATTATTCGTATGCGGTGGTGCGCGGTTGCGACCGCATCGTTCCGGTGGATATCTATGTACCCGGGTGCCCGCCGACCGCGGAGGCGCTGCTGTACGGTATTATCCAGCTGCAAAACAAGATTAAACGCACCAACACCATCGCCCGTTAAGGCCGGTAGCACGAGCGCACCCATGACCGATGCACTTCAGGCACTGGCCACCTATGCCAGGGAAAAATTCGGCGATGCCATCAGCCCTCCACTCGAGGCGCTGGGTGAACTCGCGTTCGAAGTCCAGCGTGCGGACGCGCACCGCGTGTGCCTGGAGTTGCGCGACGACCGGCGCCTGGCCTTCGAACAGCTGATCGATGTATGCGGCGTGGATTATCTCGACTACGGCAAGGAATCGCCGCACCCACCGCCGCGCGGGCCGCGCTACGCCGTGGTGTATCATCTGTTGTCGGTCACGCGCAATCAGCGGTTGCGCCTGCGTGTTTTTCTGGACGATGAATTTCCCTTGATGGATTCGATGGTGGACATCTGGGCCGCGGCCAACTGGTTCGAGCGCGAGGCCTTCGATTTGTTCGGCATTGTGTTCGAGGGACACCCGGATATGCGCCGTATCCTGACGGACTATGGATTTATCGGCCACCCGTTCCGCAAGGATTTCCCTCTCATCGGGCACGTGGAAATGCGTTACGATCCGGACAAGCAGCGCGTCGTGTATCAGCCGGTCACCATCACGCCGCGCATATTGGTGCCGCGTGTCATACGTGAGGAGGACTACGGTGACAGAAATCCGTAATCCAATGTGGAATCGTGGCCACGCTAGGACGGCGACCCGTGCCTGAGATCAAGAACTACACCATGAACTTCGGACCGCAGCATCCGGCCGCCCACGGCGTGCTGCGTCTGGTGCTGGAGCTGGACGGCGAGGTGATCGAACGCGCCGATCCGCATATCGGCCTGCTGCACCGCGGCACCGAGAAGCTCGCCGAGAGCAAGCCCTATAACCAAAGCATCGGTTATATGGACCGGCTGGATTACGTCTCCATGATGTGCAACGAGCACGGCTACGTGCTGGCCATGGAGAAGTTGCTGGAGGTGACGCCGCCGCTGCGCGCCCAGTACATCCGCGTCATGTTCGATGAGATCACGCGTATCTTGAATCATCTTTTATGGCTCGGCGCGCACGCCCTCGATATCGGCGCCATGACGGTGTTTCTGTACGCCTTCCGCGAACGCGAAGACCTCATGGACTGCTATGAGGCAGTGTCGGGCACGCGCATGCACGCCACCTATTACCGCGTGGGCGGTGTCTACCGCGATCTGCCCGACAGCATGCCGCAGTACAAGTCTTCCAAGTGGCACGGCGAAAAAGACGTAGCGCGCCTCAATGCCAATCGCCAGGGTTCACTGCTGGATTTCATCTGGGACTTCACCGAGCGCTTCCCAGTGTACGTGGACGAATATGAAACCCTGTTGACCGACAACCGCATCTGGAAACAGCGCACCGTGGGCATAGGCGTGGTGAGCGCTGAACGCGCATTGCAGTTGGGCTTTACCGGTCCCATGCTGCGCGGTTCCGGCGTGGAATGGGATCTACGCAAGAAGCAGCCCTACGAAGTATATGACCGCCTCGACTTCGACATACCGGTGGGCGTCAACGGCGACTGCTACGATCGCTACCTGGTGCGGATAGAGGAAATGCGCCAGTCCAACCGCATCGTGCGCCAGTGTATAGACTGGCTGCGGCGCAATCCGGGGCCGGTGATCATAGACAACCACAAGCTGGTGCCGCCGAACCGTGCCGCCATGAAAGACGACATGGAATCGCTCATCCATCACTTTAAATTATTCACCGAGGGTTTTTGCATACCGGCGGGCGAGGTGTACGCCGCGGTCGAGCATCCCAAGGGTGAGTTCGGCGTCTATTTAGTTTCCGATGGCGCCAACAAGCCTTATCGCCTCAAGATACGCGCGCCCGGTTTCGCCCATCTGGCGGCGCTCGACGAAATGGTGCGCGGACATATGATCGCCGATGTGGTGGCGGTCATCGGCAGCCTGGACATTGTGTTCGGCGAAATCGATCGCTAGTGCAGATGGAATTCAGTAGATGTAGGGTGGGCGATGCCCACCCTACAAATCGGCATTATATATGTCGCTATGTTTAGCAAGCTTGCAGGATGGAATGGATGTTATCTAAAGAATCGCTGACCATGATAGATCGAGAAATCGCCAAATACCCGGCCAGCCGCCAGGCGTCGGCGGTCATGGCGGCGTTGCGCATCGCGCAAGAAGAACATGGCTGGCTGAGCGAAGCGCTCATGGATTATGTAGCAACATTACTCGCGATGCGTCCCATCGAAGTATACGAAGTCGCTTCGTTTTATGCCATGTATGATCGCAAGCCGGTGGGGCGGCACAAGATATCCGTGTGCACCAATATCTCATGCATGCTGTGCGGTTCGGACCAGGTGGTCAAGCATCTGGAGAGCCGCCTGGGAATACGCATGGGCGAAACCACGGCGGATGGAAATTTTACCCTGAAAGAAGTCGAGTGTCTGGCGGCCTGTGCTGGCGCCCCCATGTTTCAGATCGACAAACACTATTTCGAGAATCTAACGCCGGACCGTATCGATGAAATTCTCGGGAGCCTGAAGTAACCATGGCCAACGAAGTTTGCTTTAACACCCGCCACCTTGACCGGCCGTGGACACTCGCGACCTATGCCGGCGCCGGCGGATATGAGATGTGGCGCAAGATACTCGCCGCCAAAACGC
>JANOTM010000100.1:0-5521 GCA_031416355.1 Gammaproteobacteria bacterium | reverse complement strand
AAATGCTCCCGGCGTTGCCCTACCTCCTCGGCGGCGGTTCCCGACAGCGCTCTACCTCCTCCATCCCTGGAGTCGTGCATCCATGCAGTCGTCCCACGGGGAGAAGGGCTAAAAACCCCTCTCCTGCGGGAGGTGAGGCGGGGTAGTCGTGTATGTACGGTGGACATACACGCCGTCGAGCGGGGGCGCGGGGGTTCGCGCACCCCGGTGGGAAGTAGGGAGGGCCGGGACTAACAGCAAGCTCCGATCATTTTGTTAGAGACTCTTTAAGTCATGCAGCTAGTGAAGTTTCCCCCCATCCTGCTAGAATGACCGCCTTCATGCCGACGGCATGACCAAAACACCTTATCAAATTATCCATCTTTTAGGAGTAGACCTTGGCTTGGAACGAACCCGGCAACTCTGGAGGCAAAGACCCTTGGGGGCAGCGCAATAAGCAGCAGGGGCCGCCCGATCTCGATCAGGTCATCAAAAATATCCAAAATAAACTCGCTGGACTCTTCGGTGGCGGCAAGCGCGGTGACAGTGGCGGCGGTGGCGGCGGCAATGTCAGCGGGTTCGGCATCGGTCTGGTGGCGGGCGTAGCACTACTGCTATGGCTGGTCAGCGGTTGGTACGTTATCCAGCAAGGCGAGCGCGGGGTGCTGCTCAAGTTTGGTCAGAAAGGCGAGATCGCCGGTCCCGGATTGCGCTGGCACTGGCCGTACCCGATTGAAAGCGTCGAAAAGGTGAATGTCGATCAAGTCTCTACCCTGTGGATAGGACGGCGCGGAGATAAATCCGCCGGCATGACCGGAAGCGACAATGGTTACATGTTGACCGAAGACGAAAATATCATCGTTGTCGAGTTCTCGGTGCAGTACAAAATCAAGGATGCCAGTCAGTATCTCTTTAACGTACGCGATCCGGTGGCCACGGTATTGCAGGCCACCGAGTCGGCGGTGCGTGAGATCGTGGGCAAGAGCAAGCTCGACTTCGTCATGACCGAGGGTCAGTTGGCCGTGGCCGACAGCACCCGTACGCTACTGCAGAAGATCCTAGACCGTTACGAAACCGGCATACAGATCGTGGCGGTACAAATGCAAAAGGCGTCACCACCGGATGAGGTGAAGGCGGCCTTTGAAGATGCGATCAAGGCGCGCGAAGACGGTGATCGCTATATCCAAGATGCCAAGGCCTACGAAAACGATATCATTCCGCGCGCGCGCGGCGCCGCTGAGCGCCTGGTCCAGGAGTCCGAGGGTTATAAAGCGAGTGTCATGGCGCGCGCCGAGGGCGATGCGCGTCGCTTCACCTCCATCGTTGGCGAGTACGCCAAAGCACCCGGCGTGACGCGTGAGCGTATGTACATCGAGACCATGGAACAGGTGTTGTCCAACACCACCAAGATCTACGTCGACCAGAAGGCCGGGAATAACATTCTTTATCTGCCCCTAGACCGGCTGACGGCGCGCACCGGCGGCGGCGCCGGCCCGGTCAATACTCTGCAACCCTTGCCGGAATTGCAGGAAACCGTACCCGCGGCCAGCGTGCCTGAGCGCGGGCGTGAAAATTTCCGCGACCGAGGAGGCCGCTGATGACCCAGAATAAAGTGTTAGCCACAGTCGGCCTGGTGTTGCTCGGTCTGATCATCGTCAATAGCGCCTTCTACACCGTGGACGAACGCGAAAAAGCAGTGGTGGTGCGATTTGGCCAGGTCATCCGTTACGACGATAAACCCGGCCTGCATCTAAAGACGCCATTCCTGGAGACGGTGCGCATGTACTCGTCCCAGATCCTGACCCTGGACGCCGAGCCCCAGCTGATCCCCACGATAGAAAAGAAATACGTAGTGGTCGATTCGTTTGTAAAGTGGCGCATTATCGACGTGCTCAAGTTCTACGTCGCCGTGGGCGGCGACGAAGGGAAGGCCAAGGAACGGCTGGCGCAGGTCATCAACAGCGGTCTGCGTGGAGAATTCGGCAAGCGCACCATGCATGATGTGATTGCCGGCGATCGCAGCAAGATCATGGAAGACCTGAGCGTGAACGCCGACAAGGATGCCAGCGAGTACGGTATCGCCGTAGTGGACGTACGCATACAGCGGGTGGAACTACCGAACGAAGTGCGCGGATCGGTTTACAAGCGCATGGAATCGGAACGTGGCCGCATCGCCAAAGAGTTGCGCGCCAAGGGCGCCGAACAGGCCGAGGTCATCCGCGCCAAGGCCGATCGCCAGCGCGATGTCCTGCTGGCCGAGGCGTACCGCAAGTCTGAAAACACCCGCGGCGAAGGCGATGCACGCGTCACCGCCATCTCCGGACGGGCCTTCAGCGCCAATGCGGAATTCTATTCGCTCTACCGCAGCCTGAACGCCTATAAACAAAGCTTTAAAGATAAGGACGACATCCTGGTTGTGGACCCAAGCGCCGATTTCTTTAAATATATCAAGAAGCCGGGCCGCTAATTCCATGCTGAGCGCGCACCGCAGCATGCCCGCCTACCTATGCAACCGCCAGACGAGTCCATGGATGGACGAGGTAGAGCGCTGTCGGGAACAGGCGCCGACGAGTCCATGGATGGACGAGGTAGAGCGCTGTCGGGAACAGGCGCCGAGAGGACGGAAGCACTGCAAACGCAGGAGCAATTTCCAGTGAGATGGCACGATCTGGGCGTCACCGTGGCGCTGCTGTTGGTGCTGGAGGGGATATTTCCGTTTCTCAGTCCTCCAGGCGTGCGGCGTGCGCTGCTGGCGCTGAGCGAACTGAATGATCAGCAAATGCGTTTTGCCGGATTAAGCAGCATGCTGATCGGCTTGATCGTGCTCTACATTATCAATAGCTAAGCTTGCTCGAGTTGCACCACCATGTCGGAAAATAATCGCTGGCTACTGCCTGAAGGCATAGAAGAAATCCTGCCGCTCGAGGCGCGCCGTCTCGAGATCATGCGCCGGCGTCTGTTGGACTTATTTGAATCCTGGGGTTACGAGCTGGTGATGCCGCCGTTGATCGAGTATATCGAATCGCTCCTGACCGGCACCGGCAAAGAACTCGATCTACAGACATTCAAACTCACCGATCAATTAAGCGGTCGTCTCATGGGCGTGCGCGCCGACATGACGCCGCAGGCAGCGCGCATCGACGCACACTATTTAAAGCGCAGCACGCCAGCGCGCCTGTGCTACGTGGGCAGCGTATTGCACACCCGGCCGGATGAATTCGCCGGATCGCGCGAACTCTTGCAGTTGGGTGCGGAATTGTTCGGTCATCCAGGCCCCGAGAGTGATATCGAGATCCTGCGCCTGATGCTGGACGCGCTACAAACCTTGGGTATTTCCGATCCCCATCTGGATCTCGGCCACGTGGGTGTATTCCGCGGGTTGGCCGCGGACGCCGGCATCGGCGCCCAACTGGAATCGGATTTGTTCGATGTACTGCAGCGCAAGGCGCGCCCGGAAGTCGACACACTACTCGCCGCGTCTTCCATTCCAACGGATAAAAAACGTATGCTTGCCTGCCTCACCGATCTAAATGGCGGTCCGGAAGTCCTGGCCGAGGCGCGCGCGCGTCTCGCGGGCGCGGGCCCGGCGATACACCACGCTTTGGACAATCTCCAAACCTTGGAGGACGCCGTGCGCCGCAGTCATGCGAACTTACCACTATATTTTGATCTAGCGGAGTTGCGCGGTTACCGTTACTACACCGGAGTGGTGTATTCCGTATTCGTGCCCAAACATGGACAGGCCGTGGCCCAAGGCGGACGCTATGACGGCATAGGCAAGGCCTTCGGCCGCGAGCGCGCCGCCTGTGGTTTTAGTGCCGACCTGCGGCGGCTGCTGAAGATACTGCCCGATGGCACGCCAGTCCACAGTGGCATACTGGCACCGTGGAAAGAAGATGTCGCGTTGCGCACGGAAATCCATCGGCTACGCGCGGCCGGTGAGCGTGTGGTAGTACATTTACCGGGTTCATCCGCGCGCGCCGCGGATATGGGCTGTGACCGGGAGTTGGCGCTGGAGCAGGGCGCCTGGGTTGTTAAAAACATATAACGTTGCATAGTGCATGAAGGTTGCCATGGGAAAAAATGTCGTTGTAATCGGTTCGCAATGGGGTGATGAGGGCAAGGGGAAAATCGTCGACCTGCTCACAGACAAGGCACACGCGGTCGTGCGCTTCCAAGGCGGCCACAATGCCGGTCATACCTTGGTGATCGCTGGCAAAAAAACCGTGCTGCATCTGATTCCCTCCGGCATCTTACGCAAGGGTGTGATGTGCTTCATCGGCAACGGCGTGGTGCTGTCACCCAAGGCACTGTTCGAAGAAATGGACCAGCTCGAGCGCAACGGTGTGCCGGTGCGCGAGCGCCTGCGCATCAGCGAATCCTGCCCGCTCATCCTCGGCTACCATATCGCTTTGGACGCGGCACGTGAACAGGCCCGCGGCAAGGCCGCCATAGGCACCACCGGCCGCGGCATCGGCCCGGCGTACGAAGACAAGGTATCGCGCCGTGGGCTGCGCCTGGCGGATCTGCTTGATGCGGAGCATTTCGCCAAGAAACTCGAGGTCGTCATGGAGTACCATAACTTCGCGCTTCAGCATTATTTCAAGTGCGCCACCGTGGACTACCAACAGACCCTAGACGAAAACCTGGCCATGGTCGAGCGCCTGCGGCCCCTGATCGCCGATATTCCCGACACCCTCGATCGCTACCACACCGAAGGCAAATCGGTGTTGTTCGAAGGCGCCCAGGGCACGTTGCTGGACATCGACCACGGGACCTATCCGTTCGTTACCTCGTCCAATACCAGCGCCGGCGCCGCCAGCTCCGGTGCCGGTATCGGACCACTGCGCCTGAACTATGTGCTTGGCATTACCAAGGCCTACACCACCCGCGTTGGCGCCGGCCCATTCCCCACGGAACTGTTCGACAAAGTCGGCGATCACCTGGGCACCAAGGGTAACGAATTCGGCGCCACCACCGGACGCAAACGCCGCTGTGGCTGGTTCGATGCCGTGGCCATGCGGCGCGCCCATCAAATCAACGGATTTTCCGGCCTGTGCATCACCAAGCTGGACGTGCTGGATGGACTGGAAACCATACGCCTGTGCACCGCCTATCGCTACAACGGCAAGCTCCTGCACACCGCGCCCAGCGGCGCCGATGCCCTGGAAAAATGCGAGCCGGTGTACGAGGACATGCCCGGCTGGCAGGAATCGACCCTGGGCGCAAAAACCCTGGACGCACTCCCGTCAGCGGCGCGCGCCTATCTCACCCGCATCGAAGCAGTTACCGGTACCCGTATCGATATCATCTCCACCGGCGCCGACCGCGATGAAACTATTGTATTGCGGCATCCGTATGCATGAATGACAGGGATACAGGAATTGACTGGCATGGAATTGTGGAACGATCAGGCTATTGGCACCCAGTGGCTCAACGAGACCGGGTCGCAGTCTTCCGCCAAAGACTAGGAAGGCGTGCCGCTGGAGCAGGCTGCGGCGACAGAGAGGAAATTTGTCGCTAACCTGTTAAGAGTTATTTG
>JANOTM010000099.1:0-12092 GCA_031416355.1 Gammaproteobacteria bacterium | reverse complement strand
AGCGCGTACAACAGAAATGGCGAGATATCCGACCCACCACCCTATGACTCGATGCCCAGATCCTTGAGTTTACGCGTCAAGGTATTACGCCCCCAGCCGAGCCGCAGCGCCGCTTCTTGTTTGCGCCCGCCGGTATGATTCAAAGCGGCTTGGATGAGGATGCGTTCGAAGTCGGGATTGAGCTGTTCCAATATGTTGTTCTCGCCGCGGCCCAGGCGTTGCTCTATGCTGAGCCGTAGGCCCGTCTGCCAATCGGAGGCGTGCGGCGCTGGCGTGCCGATGTCGCGCAATTCCGGCGGCATTTCTTCCACGCGTATGGTCTGTCCCGGCGCCATGACTGTGAGCCAGCGGCAGGTATTTTCCAGTTGGCGCACATTGCCGGGCCAGGCCAGTCGACGTAAGTATTCCTCGGTTTCCGGTAGCAGGTTTTTAGGTTCGACGCCCAATTCCTGTGCCGATGTCTTTAAAAAGTGGCGCGCCAGTAAAGGGATGTCCTGATTGCGTTCGCGTAACGGCGGTATGTGTACGCGGATGACGTTGAGGCGGTGGAATAAATCTTCGCGGAAATGGCCGTCTTTAACGCGTTGCTCCAGTTCCTGGTTGGTGGCGGCGATAATGCGCACATTGGTTTCGATTTGATCGTGCCCGCCCACGCGATAGAACTTGCCGTCCGATAGCACGCGCAGCAGGCGCGTCTGGAGTTCCGACGGCATGTCCCCGATTTCATCCAAAAATAGCGTTCCATTATGCGCCTGTTCGAAGCGCCCTTTGCGCTGGGTATGGGCACCGGTAAAGGCGCCGCGTTCATGGCCAAACAGTTCCGATTCGAGCAGCTCGCGCGGTATCGCCGCGATATTGATGGCGATGAGCGGCTTGTCGGCGCGCGGGCTGTGGCGGTGCAGGGCGCGCGCCACCAATTCCTTGCCGGTGCCGGATTCGCCGTTGATCAAGACATTGATATGCGAACGCGACAGCCGGCCGATGGCGCGGAACACCTCCTGCATGGCGGATGCCTCGCCCAGAATTTCCGGGGTCTGATCGGGCTCCAGCGCGGGCGCGGTCTTTTGACGTCGCCGATGTTCAATAGCGCGGCGCGTGAGGCTGACGGCCTCGTCCACGTCGAACGGTTTTGGTAGGTACTCGAAGGCCCCGCCGCGATAGGCGGCGACCGCGCTTTCCAGGTCGGAGTGGGCGGTCATGATGATGACCGGCAACTCGGGTGCATGGGTGTTGATGCCGTCGAGCAATTCCAGGCCGTTGATACCCGGCATACGTATGTCGGTAATAATTACGTCGGGCTGGGTCTGGTTCAGAGCGGAGATAATTTTTTCCCCGGATTCAAAAGTGCGCACCGTCATGCCCGCTTGCTGCAAGGCCTTTTCCAGTACCCAGCGTATGGAAAGATCGTCATCAATGACCCAGGCTGTTTCTTGTTTAGCCATGTCCGTTCTCCAGCGGTAGATAAATCTTGAATATGGTTTGGCCCGGTCGACTGCTACATTCGATAAGGCCGGCGTGCTGGTGGATGATGACCTGCGCGATAGATAAGCCCAAGCCGGTACCCTCGGCACGACCCGTGACCATGGGATAAAAAATGTGTTCTTTCAGATCGTCGGGTATACCGGGACCGTCGTCCTCGATTTCGGCGCGCAACACCAATCGATGCCGTCGCTGACCGATAGTGAATTGGCGCTCCACCCGCGTGCGCAGCCAGATCGTGCCCTGGTTGTTCAGCGCCTGGGCGGCGTTGCGCACCACGTTGAGCACCGACTGTATCAGTTGCTCCGGATCGGCATTGAATTCCGGCAGGCTAGGATCGTAATCGCGGCGCACGTGTATGCCTTGGTGAACCTCTGCCAGGATCAGGCTGCGCACGTGTTCAAGTATGTGATGGATGTTCACCGCTTGCTGCTTGAGCGGCGCGTTCGGCCCCACCATGCGGTCCACCAGGTTGCGCAGCCGGTCGGCCTCGTGAATGATGATGCGGGTGTATTCCTGCAGCGACTTGTCCGGTAGTTGCCGTTCCAGTAGTTGCGCCGCGCCGCGCAGGCCGCCTAGAGGGTTTTTGATTTCGTGCGCCAGTCCGCGGATCAGCGCGCGGCTGGCGGCATGCTGGTCGAGCAGGTTTTCTTCCCGCGCCAGTCGCAACAGGCGATCCACCGGTATCCATTCCAGCAATAGCTCGGCTTCACCCTGGTCATCGGTCAAAGGGGTGACGGTACAATCGATAGTTACTTCGTGCCGGCTCGGCAGGACCAGGCGTAGACCGTGTTCGGTAAACGGATGGCCGGTGTCCAGTGCCTGGCCCATGGCCGCGATCAGCGCCGGGTTGTGCGGGAGTAACTCCCCCAGGGCCTGACCCAAAATCTGACGTGCGCTGATTTCGAACAGCAGCTCCCCTGCGGGGTTGATGGATTTAAGCCGTAGGGACGCATCCAACAGCAATACCGTGGTATTGAGGTTTTCGAGTATGCGTTGGGTATGTGCCTTCAATACCTGGCCTCGCGTGGGAACGGTTCTGGGCATAGGCGTACAGTAGCAAGAACCACACCAATACTAGAATCACGTAAAATCAATAAGTTAGAAAGAAAATATATTTTAGAGCGCGCGCATGTGCACTAAAATAGTGCGCGCATTCCGGCGTAATGGCAAACGAAAAAAAACGCCCCCTTGCGGGGGCGTCGGAGAGCGAGGTGCGAGCGATTACACGCTGTAGTACATATCGAACTCAATGGGGTGGGTGGTCATGCGCATGCGCGTGACGTCTTGCATTTTGAGGGCGATGTAGGCATCGATCAAATCGTCGGTGAATACGCCGCCGGCGGTTAGGAACTTGCGATCCTTGTCCAAGGCATCCAGGGCCTGATCTAACGCGTGGCACACGGTGGGAATTTTCTTTTCCTCTTCCGGCGGCAGGTCGTACAAGTCCTTGTCCATGGCTTCACCCGGATGGATCTTGTTCTGGATGCCATCCAAGCCGGCCATCATCATGGCAGCGAAGGCGAAATATGGATTAGCGCCCGCGTCCGGGAAGCGCACTTCGATGCGGCGCGCCTTGGGGTTGGGCACATACGGTATGCGGATGGACGCCGAACGGTTGCGGGCGGAGTAGGCCAGCATCACCGGCGCTTCGAAGCCCGGCACCAAACGCTTGTAGCTATTGGTGAGAGGGTTGGTAAAGGCATTGAGCGCACGCGCGTGCTTGATGATGCCGCCGATGTAGAACAGGGCGATGTCGCTCAAGCCGCCATAGCCGTCGCCGGTGAACAGGTTCTTGCCGCCCTTGGCCAGGGACTGGTGCACGTGCATGCCGGAGCCGTTGTCGCCCACGATGGGCTTGGGCATAAAGGTCGCGGTCTTGCCGTAGGCGTGGGCCACGTTATGCACGCAGTATTTATAGATCTGTAGCTCGTCGCCCTTTTTGACCAGGGTGTTGAACTGCATGCCGATTTCGTTTTGACCGGCGGTCGCCACTTCGTGGTGGTGGGTCTCGATGATCAGGCCCATTTCCTCCATGGCCAGGCACATGGCCGAGCGAATGTCCTGTTGGGAATCCACCGGCGGCACCGGGAAGTAACCACCCTTTACCGTGGGCCTATGGCCCATATTGCCGCCTTCGTACATTTTGCCGGTATTCCAAGAGGCCTCTTCCGAGTCGATCTTCACGAATGAACCACTGATATCGGCGCCCCAGCGGATGTCGTCGAAAATAAAGAACTCGGCCTCAGGCCCGAAGTAAGCAGTGTCGGCGATGCCGGTGCTCATAAGGTAGGCCTCGGCGCGCCGTGCCAGGGAGCGCGGGTCGCGCTCATAACCCTGCATGGTGTTGGGCTCTATTACGTCGCAACGCAGGATCAAGGTGGGCTCTTCCATGAACGGATCGAGCATGGCGGTGGTAGGATCCGGCATCAATATCATGTCGGATTCCTGTATACCCTTCCAGCCGGCGATGGAGGAGCCGTCGAACATTTTACCTTCTTCAAATGTACTGGCGTCGACGGTGCGGGCGGGAACGGAGACGTGCTGCTCCTTGCCCTTGGTATCAGTGAAACGGAAGTCGACAAATTTTACGTCTTTTTCTTTGATCATCTTTACTACATCGGCGCCAGACATCGGAATCCTCCTGCGAGAGTGTGAGATTTGCGAAGACGAAATACCGCTTGGTGTCCGATTCTTTTATCAGTACCCAAACTGAACCACGCATTTTGCATGAAATATGCCAGTGGGGGAATCGCCGTTAACGATTTGTTTTATCATGGCAATACAAATACGTGCGCTACCGGAAGTGCACCAATATAGTGAATTCAGCAAGCAAGCATGCACTATTTAGGTGCATTAGTAAAAATGTACTGACAGATCAGCGATTTCCTGGTCCTGGGAAATTGCCTCCCGCAGCCTGCGGGTCAAGGGCCCCGGATTTCCATCCGCCAGGACATTAAAAGGAATCAGCACTTCGACATGGATACGGCCATCGATGTAATGCAGGGTCATGCGCTCAATATACCGCGCCTCGGGGATTTCTTTGAAATAAGCCTCCAGACGCTGGTGTACCACGGTACGCGATGGCAATTCATCCGAGGGTGCGCGCACCAGATCATCCTCCGGATCGATGTGTACCATGACGTCGCTCACCACGTCGATTTCGCTAATCAACTTAGTGCGCACCGCCTCGCTGATATAGTGACCTTCGGACACACTGAGGTGGTCGTTGACGATGATGTGTACATCCACCAGGGCGCGTCCACCGGCACGCCGCGTGCGCAATAAATGCAACGCCTTAACGCCGTCCACTTTTAGTATGACGGATTCCAAGTGTTTCAGGTGTTCCGGCTCAAGCCCGGTATCGATGAGCTCGCTGATGGCCGGCCAGCCCAGGGTAATGCCGACCTTGGCGACGAACACGGCTACGCCTATCGCCGCCAGGGCATCCATGTAGTGAATACCGAGCATGCTACCGGCGATGCCGATGAACACAATGATCGACGAGATGGCGTCACTGCGGTGATGCCAGGCGCTGGCGCGTAGCAGCTCCGAATTGAAACGCCGGGCGGTGCGCACGGTGTATTGGTACAGCCCTTCTTTGGCGAGGATGGTAATCGCCGCCACCCACAGGGTCATGGCGGCGGGCGCCACAAACGGCGCATCGCTGGCGAGCCGCAACACACCGCGTGCGCCTATGCCCAGTCCTACTAGCAACAAGATAATACCCAGGACCACGGTGACGGCGGTCTCGATGCGCGCGTGTCCGTAAGGGTGATCCGCGTCCGCTGCCTTGACGCTGTGTTTAAGCGCGAACAGGACCATGAGATCGGTGGTGAGATCGGACAGGGTATGAAAACCATCGGCCACCAGGGCCTGCGAGTTACCCACCAGGCCTATGACGATCTGGCCGATGGTGAGAATAAAATTGACCGCCAGGCTGACGTAGGCAACGCGCTTACTCGCGGCGTGCCGCACCGGATCGGTGGTATCGAACAGGGCGTTGGCGGGCGGGGCGGTGGCGGGGCTTGCGGTCACCGTTCCTCCGTTATTTTATCGCACGCACGGTGATGATGATCTCACCCGCGTGATTCAATGTGGAAACAATTTCGTGCCCATGTACCCGGCACCAGGCGGGGATGTCATGCAGCGCGCCGGGATCGGAGCAAGTCACGGCGAGGGTATCGCCGGCCTGCAATTCTTCCAGTTTGTTCTGGGTGCGTATCACCGGCATCGGACACAGCAGCCGGCGGGCATCGAGTTCATAGTGACTCACAGATACCATTCCTGTGGAATTTGATCCAGCGGCATCGGCGCTACCTCCAGGGTGCGCGCGACACCGGATTTATCGGTAATCTCCACCGAGACCCGGTCGCTATCGCGGCCCTGTCCAAAACGCGCAGTCAGGCGCGCCGCCAGCTGCAGGTCGTCTTCACTCACCTCGCCCTCCACCAACACCAGTGGACCGTCGTGACTCAGCGCCGACAGATGCACGAATTGCCGGCGGTAGCCACTAAGGAAATTGTTCTCGCCTTCCTCACGGCCGACGATGAGCTTGAAGTTTGGCCGTGGGCGCAAGTGGCGCCCAATCTTGAGCAACATGATGTCGTCCAGTTCGTAGTGCTTTTCGCCGCGTGTCGACCACATATCCGCGAGCCGTCGGCTGTAGTTCGGGTCGGTAAGAAAGCAGCACCCACCTGCCGGTTGGGCATAGTCGTGAAACCCAAACTCACCCGCGAGAGTGATTTGAGATTTGCGGCCGCGTCCGTTCAAATTCAGGAGTTTATTGCGATCCACCCAGCCCTCGCGCTCCGGCAAGGTCTCGGGTAGTAATTTTGCGCACAGTGGCCGCAACAGCCGGTCGAATGCGCCGGACTCGCGCGCGATAATGGGCATGGTGTCGCGCCGCTGCGATTTGGGACGCTGGCCGATGACCTCGCCGGTGATGATGAAATCGAATCCATGGGCCTCCATCCATGCACGTGCCTTGCCCACCATAAAACCCTTGCAGTCGAGACACGGATTCAGGTTGGCCCCGTAACCGTGTTTGGGATTGATAACGACGTCTTTGTATTCCTCGATTACGTCGATGATATGCAGCTTGATGCCCAGTTGCTCCGCCGACCACAGGGCGTTGTTGCGCTTGGGCTTGGTTGTGTGCCGATCGCGTATGGCATGGGTGTGGCCTTCGACGCAGAAGCCGGTATAAAAGTTGAGTCCTTCCACGTGTATTCCCTGGTCCAGGATCAAGCGCGCGGCCAGTAGCGAATCGAGTCCGCCGGAAATCAGGGCCACGGCTTTGCGGGATGGTGTCATGTGTACACCTCGGATGTAACAGCGATAGCCGCGGTTGCTTGAAGCAGTGGATGGCCTGCGTATGCGAGGATTCTAAACCATAAAGGAAGACTTGAAGATAGGCCCAGACACCTGGGGTTTTCATGGCGTTCCTGGTGCTTGGCGGCCCGAACAAAAAACGGGTCCCGAAGGACCCGTTTGTTACTTGGTATAGTTATAGACTAACAATGCCCTAATGGGCCTACTCCTCCTCAGGTGGCTCGGGCGCGTAAGCCATGTAGCCTGCAAGACCATAAACCAAAAGGCGGACCAAGTCTATGTGTATGATGGCCACCAATATTTAGAATTATTCTAAGGCCAACAGGCGGCTAGGGGCGTGGATGAGTGACACAATCCATAGGATGCCCTGGGCCGGTGTATACTGGCGCCACGTCTGTGGGTATCTCCTTTCAAGTAGGCGCCGCGTGATTTTCCGGCGACGCGTCGCCAAGAGTACGGAATAACGATGAGTATACTAAGAAGCCTATCACGGTGGCTGGATAACCGTGTGCGTTGGGGTTTGCGCATTATCCTATTGTTGTTGATCGCAGATTTCGCTTACCTCACCTTTATATGGCCGGATTGGGGCAAGCTCGCCGCCGGCCCTATCCCCAGGTCGAACTTCATCAAAGTGTATGAAGAACGGCGTTTGGAGAAAGATTGGCCGACACTGCGCTGGACGCCGGTATCGTTAGCAGAAATACCCAAACATCTGGTGCGCGCAGTGTTGGTGGCGGAAGACAGTCGGTTTAACGAACATGGCGGGCTGGATATCATCGCCATCAAGGAGGCCTGGAATTACAATCGCGAGCGCGGCCAAATGGTGTTTGGGGCAAGCACCATTTCCCAGCAAACCGCGAAAAATCTTTTTCTTAATTCCGCGCGCAACCCGGTGCGTAAGTGGCACGAGATTTTTCTCACCCTAGGCCTGGAGCGCAATTTACCTAAACAGCGCATACTCGAAATTTACCTCAACACCGCCGAATTTGGCCGCGGTATATATGGTGTGGAGGCGGCGTCCCAGGCCTATTGGGGTATACCGGTATCGCGCCTGTCCGTGATCCAGGCGACGGAGCTGGCGGCCACATTACCGGGTCCAGTCAAAAACAACCCAGCGACACGTTCCGACTTCTTTCTACGGCACAGTAAGAAGATTCTGAGTCTTATGGGTCCGAACTATTACAAGCCGCCTGCGGACCCATTGGAAAATCTCGATGTCGATAGAGAGGTAAATTCGGGCCCCGAACCCGAACCCCAGATTCAGGAAGCACCTATACTTGTGGATCCGCCCGTCCCGGCGCCAGCGGGGGAGGCCCCGCCCGACACCTTACGCACCCTTTGACCGCGTGTCGGCCGCTCTCGGCCATCCTTGGCCTTCGCGGCACTTGTGCTCCTGCACGTCGCCGCGAACCGGCTGCGGTATGTCGCGTGCCCGGGTACGGGTATAATCCGCCAGAACACGGGTCGTCTATGGCCCAAGATATGACACATGAGCGCAGGAAAAATATAAAAGGCATACTTTGACATTTCAGGAACTCCTATTCACCCTACAGCGTTACTGGGCGCGTCAGGGCTGCGCCATACTCCAGCCGTACGACATGGAAATGGGCGCAGGCACTTTCCATACCGCCACGTTTCTGCGCGCCCTGGGGCCGGAGCCTTGGAAGGCCGCCTACGTCCAGCCCTCGCGCCGCCCGAAAGACGGCCGCTATGGCGAGAACCCCAATCGCCTACAGCATTACTATCAGTTCCAAGTGGTGCTCAAGCCGTCACCGGACAATATTCAGGAGCTATATTTAGACTCGCTGCGCGAACTCGGCATAGACACACGCGTGCACGACATCCGCTTTGTGGAGGACGATTGGGAATCCCCCACCCTAGGCGCCTGGGGTTTAGGCTGGGAAGTATGGCTAAACGGTATGGAGGTGACCCAGTTCACCTATTTCCAGGAAGTCGGCAGTCTCGCCTGCAGGCCGGTGCTGGGCGAGATCACCTACGGTCTGGAGCGTCTCGCCATGTACTTGCAGGGCGTGGAGGACGTGTTCGATCTTGTATGGACCCCGGGCGTGACCTACCGTGATGTGTACCACCAGAACGAAGTGGAACAATCGAAATACAATTTCGAACACAGCAACGTGAGCTGGTTGTTGCAGCAATTCAATGGTTACGAATCCGAGGCCAAACGCCTGTTAGAAGCGGACCTGCCGTTGCCTGGCTTCGAGATGGTGATGAAGTGCTCCCACACCTTCAACCTACTGGACGCGCGCGGCGCTATTTCCACCACTGAACGCGCCGCGTATATCGGCCGGGTACGGGCGCTTGCGCGCCTGGTGGCCCAGCGCTATTACACCGCCCGCGAAAAGCTCGGCTTTCCGATGTGCAGGAGCACAAGTGCCGCGAAGGCCAAGGATGGCCGAGAGCGGCCGATGCTTAAGACCGCAAAGTCGAAATAATCCATGGTCAAGAAAACCTCCTCCAGCAAAGCCCGGCGCAGTCCCAAAACCGCCATTGTCCCGAGCAAGCACAAGGGCTACGACAGCCTGTTGATTGAGCTGCGTACTGAAGAACTACCACCCAAGTTGTTGGAACGCCTGTCGCTGGTTTTCGCCAGCGGTGTCTACGACAGCCTTAAAGAACAGGGTTTCCTCGCTGCCGGCAGTGTCCAGCAGGTCTTCGCCACACCCCGCCGCCTCGCTGTGCTGATTTCACAAGTACTGCCTAAACAACCGGACCGCATGGTCGAGCGCAAGGGCCCGGCGGTCGCCAGTGCCATGGGCGCGGACGGCAAGCCTGCGCCGGCGCTGCTGGGCTTTGCCAAGTCTTGCGGTGTGGACGTGGATAAGCTGGAAAAACGCACCGGCGACAAAGGCGAGTATTTCGTGTACAGCTTTAAACAGAAAGGCGGGGGTCTGGCGCTGCATCTGGCCACCATCGTCGAGGCCAGTCTCAAAAAACTGCCCGTGGCCAAACTCATGCGCTGGGGCGACAGCGAAGTGCAATTTGTGCGGCCGGTGCACGGCCTTATTATGCTGCACGGCAAGAAAGTGGTGCCGGGTGTGGTGCTGGGTCTCAAGAGTGGCAACAAAACCCTGGGACATCGTTTCTTAAGCCAGGGCCAGCTCGCGATCACGGCGGCGACGGACTACGAAAAAATTCTGGAAAAGAAGGGCTCGGTGATCGCCGATTATCAGCGGCGTAAAGACATGATCGCGCAGCGGCTCGATGCCGAGGCGGAAAAAATCGGCGCGGCTACAACTTGGGCCTTGGGCAACCACGCCAAGCTACTGGATGAAGTGGCGAGTATTGTGGAATATCCTGTGATCTACGCGGGTGACTTCAGCAAGGATTTTTTGTCTTTGCCGCCCGAGTGTCTGATCATCAGCATGCAGCAACATCAGAAATATTTCCCGCTGGCCGACAAACAGGGAAAACCTCTGGCACGGTTCCTATTCATAGCCAACAACCGCAGTAAGGCGCCGCAACAGGTGATCCACGGCAATGAGCGCGTGTTGCGCGCGCGCCTGTCGGATGCGGGCTTTTTCTATGCACAGGACCAGAAGATTAAACTTGCTGATCGCGTATCAAAATTGGCGAGCGTGGTGTATCACAACAAACTCGGTAGTCAGTTGCAGCGGGTCGAGCGGACAAAAAAACTTGCTGGTGAGATTGCGCGCCTCCTCAAGACCGATATTGCGGCGGCAGAGCGCGCTGCCTACCTCGCCAAGGCCGATTTATTGACCGATATGGTGGGGGAGTTTCCGGAATTGCAAGGCACCATGGGCCGATATTACGCGCGCCACGACGGTGAAACGGCCGCGGTGGCGGATGCCATCGAGCAGCATTACTGGCCGCGATACGCCGGCGATAGGCTGCCGCAAAGCGATGTTGCCGCCGCCGTTGCCCTGGCCGACAAGCTGTATGTACTCGCGGGATTTTTCGGCATCGGTCAGCAACCAACCGGCGACAAAGATCCCTTTGGTCTAAGGCGCTCGGCGCTCGGCGTTATTCGTATTCTGCTGGAGAAACAGTTGCCGCTGGAATTGAATGACTTGGTCACCCTGGCATTTGATGTATTTGACAATCTGATCGGCAATGCCAATACCGATGTCCAAATGTTTATTCATGAGCGCCTCAAGGGCTATATGCGTGATACAGGTTATAGTGCCCACGAAGTCGAAGCTGGAATGATGCGGACCATGCAAATTGCGGATATACCGAAGGTACTAAAAGCAATCAAGGCGTTCCAAAAACTACCCGAGGCGGTGGCGCTGGTGGCGGCGAACAAGCGCATTATCAATATTCTGAAGAAGGTTGGCGTCGAGCAGATCAATACGCAAGACACCCTCTTCAGCGAGCCGGCTGAGCGTGTTTTGTACGATGCCATGCAACAGTTGCGCCCGGATATAGAATCACGCACCAAGGCGGGCGATTATACCGGGGCATTACAGGCGCTCGCTGTGCTCAAACAGCCGGTCGATTCTTTTTTTGATCAGGTTATGGTGATGGACGAGGATGAATCGGTGCGTAACAATCGACTGGCGTTGCTGGGCGACCTTAAGGCGATGATGAACCGGGTTGCCGATATTTCCAAGCTCGCCACATGAAATAGCCAGGAGACATTTATGAACCCCGATTCCTATCACGACATGCTGGCCGCGGTACAGTCGTTCCACGACAAGCACAACTTCAAGGCCACCGGCGGCGAGGAACTCGCGTACCGTGTTGCGCTTATGGCGGAGGAGTTGGGAGAGATTTCCGCGTGCGTCACCAAGGGCAAGCCCAAGGAGGCGCTGGCGGAAGAAGTAGCGGATCTGTTTATCCTGATACTCGGCACCGCCATCAGCGCCGACTTCGATCTCAAGCAGATGTTCTGGGACAAAATGAAGAAGCTTGAGGGACGCCAGAGCCGCATGATCAACGGACGCATACGCGTCTCTGAATTTCGCGACTAAGAGCATCTAACAAAATGAAAATGCACACTACACTGGCCCTCATCCCCACCCTTCTCGGCAAATGCTCCCGGCTTTGCTCTACCTCCTCGGCGGCGGTTCCCGACGC
The DNA here is from genome assembly GCA_031416355.1 of Gammaproteobacteria bacterium. Taxonomy (GTDB): domain Bacteria; phylum Pseudomonadota; class Gammaproteobacteria; order Acidiferrobacterales; family UBA6901; genus JANNJF01. The sequence goes on along the minus strand of JANOTM010000099.1, from coordinate 221 downwards.
CGCTCTACCTCCTCCCTCCCTGGAGTCGTGCATCCATGCAGTCGTCCCACGGGGAGAAGGGCTAAAAACCCCTCTCCTGCGGGAGGCGAGACGGGGTAGTCGTGTTTGTCCGGTGGGCATACACCCCGTCGAGCGGGGGGCGCGGGGGTTCGCGCACCCCGGTGGGTAGTAGGGAGGGCCGGGGCTCAAAGCCAGCACCGATCATTGTGTTAGAGACTCTT
>JANOTM010000098.1:0-6891 GCA_031416355.1 Gammaproteobacteria bacterium | reverse complement strand
GGGTGAGGGTGCTTTTGCTTGGCCGAGCGCGCTAGCCGCGCGGCTTTCAAAGACTAATTGCGGGTCCCGCCCCGGCCGCTCTCGCGCATCCCTGCGCTCCGCGGCACTTGCACATCCATGTGCATCGCGGGCGGGTGACTTTCTTGTCGCCACAAGAAAGTACCCAAAGAAGGGCCTCCTATCGCTCGCCGGGCGAAAACCACGCCCGGTCCCCTGCGCTCCTCGCCCCACTGGGGCTCCGCTACTCGTAACGCCACTATCGATGGCGTTACTCAGACAGTGCTCGCGAAACCTCCCCGGTGGGGCTGCGGCGCTCGGCGAGCTCAAAGGGGATTTAAAATCAACCCCTACACCTATACCTAAAAACCCCCAGCCCATTGTCATTTCGACGGCAGGCGAGGGCAAAGATGCCCGAGGTAGAGCAGCGCAGGGAGGGTGTTGGAGTGCAAGAAGAAGAAGTCGTCCAGATAGTCGTCCAGCTTGATTCGCCGCACCGGGAACGGCCCCTTGGCGGCGAGGGCTTCGCCCCATAGCGTGGGGATCGCACAGCAGACCATCTTCAGCTAACTCCGCGGATTGTCGAGTGACTACGGTGGTGGACATGGAACACCTGCATAACACGTCGGCCCGGGTGAGGTGGGCGTTATGTCTTCAGTGCGCCACGGCGTGCGGTATCGGCAAGGCACGTGCGAATGAACGGCTTAACGGCCGGCCGTCGCCGAAAAAGAAAATGGGGCGGGATGAACACCCGCCCCATGGAAAGATAATGTTGACCCGTATCTTACGGGACGACGATCGGTACGACAGACGAGTTGTTGCTCTCGATCGCCTCCGCAACGACCCCAGTGGGATCCACGGCCGCTATCAGGTAGTAGTTGCCAGGCAAGGTACCCGCCGGTAGCGCCGCGCGGATGGTCCAGCTTACGCTCTCGCCGGCACGCAGCGCCCGCACAGCGCGTTGCGCCAGCAACGCATCGGCGCCATCGCGGACTGGATCGGCAGATAAATATAAGGCGACGGTCGAGCTATTGGTGCGATTGGACCCAATATTCGTCACCGTATATTGAACGCGCAGTGTCCCGTTGATCAGCGTCGGCACGATGTTCACGACCAAGTCACCGTCACAGCCGTTGTCGCGCCGCATACCGGCCGCATCGACGACAAAAGTCCCGTCGTTGTTGGTCGTCCGCGGGAACGGGTTCTGCGGGCAAGCCCGGAACGGGTAATCGAGCCGGATAATGCGTGGCAAGCCGAATTCCTCAGGGTACTCGATACCCGGGGCCAGCGGTCCCTTGAACAACGCGGTCGCCTGGTTGCGGAACGTGTATTCTCGCACGCTGCCGTCTTCCCAGAAACGAAACCCCTTCGCAGCGTTCCGGTAGCCGTAGCCATAACTCTCCAAGTGGTCGAGATCCAGCGCGCCCGTGTACGGCCACACCGGGTCGAGGGTCGTGCCCCTGCGTAAATAGGGCAGACCAAGCTGCTGCCACTGCTGGTTGCCGTCGATCGATTTTACGGCGCCGATGAGGATGTTAAAGGCCTCCATCCCGGTAGAGTACTCGGGGTAGAGAGTCGGCCCATACGCCGTCAAAGCCAGATTCGGCACGATATCCGCGGCAATCCGATTGAGCGTTGCCGGGTCCAGCAGCGTCATCTTTGCCAACACCACGGCGTTGCGGATGACTCGGTACCGGGTCGGGTCGAAGTGTCCCTGTGGCGTCAGGTGCATATCGGCATTGATACGGGTCGCGACGTCACTGATGAGCAGCAAGTTCTTCGTGGAGCTGTCGCCGGCGAAAATCGCGTTCAAATCTTCGGCGGTCGTACCGGCACCACGTATAAGCCGGATCAAATCGGCTACCGCAGGCGCCCCGACATTGTTGCTGATTTGTATGGCCGCATCGATCATTACCGGCTCCAATTCTTGTAGCACCAGTGTGCTTACCTGCCCGACTGGATCCACCAGCCAGTTCAGGGGGCCTAATGCGGCTTGGAAATCGGCAATCGCCTGTTTCAGGCTATTGATACTCCCCTCGATCTTGCAGACGGTGTTGGGAATGTCGCTGGGGATCCCCGAGAACACTGGCGCCCAACAGGTACGCCAGTCAATGTACGGCTGCAGTGGATTCGCGGATCCATCCATAACCACTTTTGCCGTTTCGCCTCCCGCCGTCACATAGGCTTCGACCCCCAGCCCGACATCGCGTTGCCAACGATCAAGCATGGCACGGATCACGTACACATGCGCCAGCCGTATGGTGTTGGTTTGAGCGATCTCCTCCTTCACCGCCAGGAGCGTCGCGAGCGCCTCCTGGCGCGCCATCTGGCGCTGCTGGAGCAGGGTGTTGGCAATATCAATCGTCGCTTGCAATGCGGCGCTTTCCACCCGCAGGGCAGCCAGGGCAATTTCGGCCTCGGCTTTGACCCGCTCAGCCACCGTCTTATCGAAGAGCCTGGCATTGAGATCGGCCACGGCCGCGTCACGATCCAGGATCGCCTGGCTCAGACGGTTATTGATGTCGATCCACGCCTGGGTGATAGAACAAATAATCCGACATGGATCCGGCAAACACCGAGGTCTGAGGCCACCGCCGCAACCCGGTGGGGTCCTCGGCCAAGGCGGACAAGAATTACACGCCTCCTTCACCGTATTCGCCAATTGATTCTGCAGGTCCGCCACCTGGGCATTGCGTTGAGCAATTAGGGACTGCAGCGAATTGATGGCATTGCCGATCGCCTCGATCTCCTGGACCTTGGCCAGAATCAGCCGCTCTTTCACCGGAATGAGTTGCAGGTTGATGTTGAACAAGCTGGTCTTGGCCAGGATCTCGTTCGTGAGCCGTTCGATTTCGGCGGCGTGTTCGGCAATCCGCGCCTCGATCTCGGCTGTTTGCCCGAGCAACCGCGTGAGTTGGGCGGGAATGACGACCCCATCGATATCGTTAACCTTGTCGCGCACTCGTCCGATCGCCTTATGCAGGGCATACATCCCCTCAAGGTGTTTCGTGAGTATCTGCTTGCTGTGCTGGGACTGAACCTCGTCGTTGAAGACGAGGCGATCACGCAGGTAGCTCGCCGGCGTGACGATGACTGCGCTTGGCTTACCCAGGTAATTTCCGTTGTGGTCGCGCAGCGGCGGGTTGTGCCGTGCCATGTAGCTTTCCAGAGCGAAATGTCGCAGCTCGACTTCCTGCTCCGCGGCTTGACCCGGAGCATCTTTTGTCAGAAGAAAAATGCCCCCTGTATAAGTATTGACGTAGGAATGGGCGAATATATCCGACGCCGCATGTCCCAGGTAACCGTAGTTGAACGCAAGGTTTTCGGGTGACGAGGAGCCGGACAACACCCAGCTCAACCACTCATCCGTCTTCCAGGCAGTAGGTTTGTCTTTCACTATGCCCGGATGCACCGCCATCTGCCCCACGAGAATATCCGGGAGAAAATCCGGACCGATGTTGCCCATGCGATACTGGCTCGGGTAATCCGCCAGTGCGCGCCAGATGTGCTGCGCCACCGGATACTCACGGCCTTCGATTGTGACACGACCGTCAGGGACCACGTCGTTCAGCACCTCTTGTGCTACCCACACGTGCGTGTCGATCTTGAAGGCGTGCGCGGTAGTCGTTGCAACAAGCAGTGTGAAAGCGGTAACGATAGTGGCGAAGAACTTCGGTGCCGGGAAACATAGCGTGCGGATCATGATACCCTCCTGAATTGGTTGTTCGTACCCATATTTTTTTGTGCTGCCGCGGAGGATGTCAGACACAGCCTGACACCCTCCATCCTGACTGTACGGGGCGCACAAATAAATAACAAGAAATTAAGCTTAAATGCTGTACCAGCCAAATTTTGTTTACTTATACACACCGTTTGTCAATACACATCCACCGTCCATCGAGTTTGTTCAAAACCGGTTTGTACGCCATATATATATGCAGTACGCAGTGACCGTGATATTGTGATCAGATACGCACTGAACCCAATGTAATGCATTTTGTGACAACACCTGATCCTAGGTAGACAGCGCTTGTAATGGTGGAGTGAATACCGATGGTACATCGGAGTCTGATTGTCACCACAGGCAAATCGTGGATACCATGCATGGATACAGCCGGATTGATTGAACCGCGCAACTAACAGTGACGCATGCACGACCACACATGACGATATGATCGAATCAACGACCGGGACGCGTAAGCATCAATGGCAGCAGCGTGCCTACGCGGTCGCAGCTTTTGTGTTCGTCATCGTTGCCGTCGCGTTGGGTGTCTACGCGTGGGACAAGCGGGCTACATCCATGGATCCCGTCTTGGGACACTTGATGGGCAGCGAGACGCACACACCCGCAGTCGTCAAACAAATGGTGGCAAAACTCGAAAAACGTCTCAGCGAGCAGCCGGGCACCGTTGAGGACCTCGCACAAGTCGCACAGGCCTATGCGACGCTGGGGCAATTAGAAGAAGCCGAACGCGCCTACGCAGAAACCTACCGACGCGCGCCCGAAGACTCCAAGGTGGTCGCCGAGTACGCCTGGCTCACCTACCGCAAGAACCTGAACAATGTGCAGGGTGCACCTGCTGCGCTCTACGAGCAGCTAAATCGTATTGACCCCAACAATCAAAACGCCCTCTGGTTCCTGGGCTTCGCGGCCCTCGATAGGGGCGAACACAGCAAGTCCATCGAATTCTGGCAACGGATGCTGAAGACGTTACCGCCCGAGGACCCTCGGGCACAGGACGTGCGTAATGCCATCGCCAAAGTTGAGATACTCGCGGCAAACCTTCCGCCCAGCCCCCCGCCAAACCCTAAGTAAGTATTTTCCAATACAAGAATGAGCCTAAAGGCAGGATATAGAGCCGTGGTCAGGCGACCTGCTGTTCATGAATCGTTTGAAAGAGTAATTGTTTGGCCCGTTGGAGCTGGGCGACGGCCTCATTGGCGCTCATTTTTCTGGCCTGTGCATCGAGTTCGTCAAAGGCGATACCCGCCTTGAGATACTGTGCGGGCCTCTGGCAACGATGTGAGCTTCTCGTACGGGGTCATCATGTGTTCGTAGCGATAACGTTTTTTCTGTTTGCCTTTGGCATCGATCACGGTGTGCGGGAAGAAGCATGGCCGATGGTAATTCAGATACGGGATCAAATGCTGTTGATTGAAGGCGTTGATGAGCACGGCATAGCGCTGCGGGATGTGGGCAGTCACCGCAAGTGTTTGCGCACCGTGGCGGCGTTCTTGCCCTCGACCAAGGCGTTGTCGTTGGTTCGGCGGGAGCGTGATTTGCGACGGCAGGGATGCCGGAGGTAGGGCAACGCAGGAGCAGTTGCCGAGTGAGCTCGATCAACAGCTTGTTGAGCAGTTTGGCGACTTGGTAGTTGACATATTCCGAGCCGTTAAGGTGGCCTTAATTTATAGGCCATCGGAATGAAAGCCGCTGATCACGAACGGAAAAGCGGCGAACAGTTCTGCAAGCCGCAGGGATCAGGAATGCCTCGCTGAGGATCGAAACACACACCACCGCCTGAAACTGTGTCACCTCGTCCACGGCGTTGAGGTAATAAACGCCCTTGCGACCGGCAAGACTCGCCTTGGTGGACCGAGTCGATGGCCTATAAATTAAGGCCACCTTGCGCAGATAGCCTGGCTTGCCTTTCGGGGTGGGTTTGCGCCGAGTGCCAATGGGAAGCTGGCGTGACTTCGTCTTGGTGAAGTGGTGGCGCCGGCGCGTATAACCGGTCGACGTGCGCAGGTTATAGAGATGGCTGACTTCGAGCATGCCAGCCGTTCAAACGCGGCATTCCCAAACACGTGGAAGGCGCGCTCGCAAATCTTCTTGGTCGCCGGACCGCTCAAGGTGGTGTGCAACTCATCGGTTTTCGCCAGCAAGCGGATATCGGCCACCGTATAACGTGCCGCGAAACGATGTCGACCCCCCCGCCTGCCGTCGCACCTGCCCGGTCTTCTGGAACCCCCGGATCAGCCGCGCGACCTTAAGCCCGCGAGTACCCCGTCACCGCCCGCAGATAACGACGCAGGACCCCCTTGTGAGGTCGAGGCAGCGTGGCATAGCCAAAGCGCGCCAGCGTCGCTTGAATCCAGGCATAGCCGGCGGGGGTGTCTTCGAGCCGAAACTCAACCGTCGCGGCGGCGGTGAGAAACGTTTCAACCTGTTCAATCGTTTGCAGTGCAGAGTCGTTCATGATGGCGTTCATCCCCCCCATCATGAACAACAGATACCCCTCAGTTCAGGCTCATTTTGAGTTGGAAGACTCTGGGAGAGCAGCTGCCGGGAGAAATCTGATATATAGTTCGTACACCGTTTATTTTTCCACCCGTCCCGCAAATCCCCACTGTCGCCACACCTCATACACCGCTACCGCCACCGCATTGGATAAATTCAAACTCCTATTGTCTGGGTACATGGGCAAAGTAAGACGCTGATCCGCCGGTAGCTTGTCCAATATCTCACTCGGTAGGCCGCGGGTTTCAGGCCCAAATAGCAGTGCATCGCCATCCTGATAAACCATATCGGTATAGAGCCGCTGCGCGCGCGTGGAAAAAGCCAACAGGCGCGTGGGCGCGACCTTGTGCTGAAAGTCGTCCATGTCCACGTAATCGCGTACCTGCACCCATTCGTGATAATCCAGTCCGGCGCGCCGCAGTTGCCTATCATCCAGATCAAACCCCAGGGGCCGTATCAAATGCAGCTGGGCGCCGGTATTGGCGCACAGGCGGATGATATTGCCGGTGTTAGGCGGGATTTCCGGTTGGAATAGAACTACGTGCAGCATGGTTTCCCCGGAGACGACCGCGGTCTGGCGAACATTTTGCAGATACTTGGTGGCATTTTTGCGTTATCTATCTAAAGTTAGCTACATGTCCGGAGAGTTTAAT
>JANOTM010000097.1:0-2567 GCA_031416355.1 Gammaproteobacteria bacterium | reverse complement strand
CGATCGGCGCGTCGTCGGCGCGTTGATCGCATTGAGTTTGGCGGGCATTGCCTTTTGGTGGTGTCTGCCCAATCCGTTGTTTCGCGACCCGGTGGCGAGCATTTTGCTGACGCGCAACGGTGAATTGCTCGGTGCGCGCATCGCGGCCGACGAACAATGGCGCTTTCCGCCCATGGAGCAGGTGCCGGATAAATTCCGCGCCGCCATTGTCAGCTACGAAGACAAACGATTCCCTTATCACCCCGGCATCGATCCGCTGGCGTTGGCGCGTGCTACCTATCTTAATATTAAGCACGGCCGCGTCGTCAGCGGCGGCAGCACATTGAACATGCAGGTGATACGCCTGGCGCGCCATCATCCTCCGCGCTCGTACTGGGAAAAAATTATCGAGATGTTTCTGGCCGTGCGTCTTGGGGCCGGATACAGCAAAGACGACGTCCTCGCGCTCTACGCCAGCCACGCGCCCTTCGGCGGCAATGTCGTGGGTCTGGAGGCGGCGGCCTGGCGTTACTTCGGACGCGCGCCCGATACACTGTCCTGGTCGGAGAGCGCGACGCTGGCGGTCTTGCCCAACAGCCCGGCCTTGATACATCCGGGGCGCAATCGCGACAGCCTGCGTGCCAAGCGCGACGGTTTGTTGCGCGTTCTACATGCCAGTCTATACCTGAGCGCTATCGATCTCGATCTGGCCCTGCGCGAGCCGCTGCCGGAACAGCCGGTGGCACTACCGCAGCACGCGCCGCATTTGTTGGAGACGCTGCGCTTCGAGGCCGCTGACGCGCGCCATCGTTTTCACACCACCCTCGATCGACGCATACAGCTTGCCGCACAAGAAGTCGTCGTCCAACAAATTCAGACCCTGACATTGCAGGGTATTTATAACGCCGCCGCCGTGGTCATCGATAACGAGAGTTTCGAGGTGCTCGCTTATGTCGGCAACGCCCAGTGGTCGGTGGGCAATGAGCGCGGCTACGCGGTCGATATCGTGCGCCGCGCGCGCAGCACCGGCAGTATCCTCAAGCCGCTATTATTCGCCAGCATGTTGCAGGCCGGTGAAATTCTACCCACGACCTTGGTGGCGGATGTACCCACGCAATACGCCGGCTATATACCAGAGAACATCGACAAGCTTTATCGCGGTGCGGTGCCGGCGCAAGTCGCGCTGGCGCAATCGCTGAATGTACCGGCGGTGCGCATGCTCAAGGAACATGGCGTTAATCGCTTTTACGATTTCCTGCAACACCTGGGCATGAGCACCTTGCATCGCCGCCCCGAGGAATACGGGCTGACACTCATCCTTGGCGGCGCCGAGGGCACGCTCTGGGATATCGCCGGCATGTACGCCAATCTGGCACAACTGGCGATGCAGCCGGCGCATAGCGCGCCGCGCTACCGGCGTCCCGCCTTGCTCAGCGGCGCCGATACGCGTTCCACCCAGCGCAGCGACATCGGCGCGGCCTCCGCCTGGCTCACGCTGAATGCCTTGCTGGAAGTAACGCGTCCCGGCGAGGAGGGTCATTGGCGCAACTTCGCCAGTACTCAGAAGATTGCTTGGAAGACTGGCACCAGCTTTGGGCAGCGCGATGCCTGGGCGGTGGGCGTGACGCCGCGTTATACCGTGGGCGTGTGGGTGGGTAATGCCAGCGGCGAGGGGCGCGCGAATCTCACCGGCGCGTCCAGTGCCGCGCCGGTACTGTTCCAGATATTTAATCGACTCGAAACGAGTGAATGGTTTGCGATGCCACGCGCGCAGCTACGCGAAGTCGAGGTGTGCCGTGACGACGGGTATTTGTCCAACGGTGCATGTGCGACGCAGCGTCTATGGGCGCCGGCGGACGCGCATTTCGAGCGCGTAAGTCCTTATCACCATCGCGTGCACCTCGATGCTAGCGGCACTTGGCGCGTGCATGCGCGCTGCGAGTCGGTGGGCCGTATGCGCCACGTGAATTGGTTTGTGTTGCCGCCAGGCCAGGAGTTCTATTATCGCCGACATCGTGCTGATTATCGTACCTTGCCGCCTTACCGGCCCGACTGTCGTGCCCTGGCCGGCGCCGACGACGGTCGCGGGCCGATCGATTTCCTTTATCCGAACCTGGGCACGCGTTTGTATATACCCATGGACCTGGCGGCCAAGAAAGGTCGTGTCGTGTTCGAGGCGGTGCATCGTGATCATGGCGCAACTCTACATTGGCACTTGGACGAGCAGTTTCTAGGTTCGACTCAGACTTTTCATCAACAAGCGCTTGATATCACGCCCGGGGTTCATGTCCTTACGGTCGTCGATCAGCAGGGTAATCGTTTGTCGCGGCGGTTTGAGGTGTTGGGGAAGGAGTGATGCGTGCGGATGTTTTCTTCTTTAAGTAGTGCGCGCTAGCGCGCACAACAAATACAACCCCCCCCACAATGGCTCACTACACTAGAGTCTAGTTGACATTTAAGCTACACTTACATTCCAACTCATTCTCAATAAGGGAGTTGGAACGATGGTGCGAAAGCGATTACGCGATGACCAGTGGAATCGGATCGAAGCGATGCTGCCGGGCAAGGTTGGCGACCGTGGACGCACG
>JANOTM010000096.1:0-2723 GCA_031416355.1 Gammaproteobacteria bacterium | reverse complement strand
TGAAAAAACCGCTAAAAAATGGTCGGGCGATATTCTGGAAATCGTCAGCACCCACAACACGCCACCGGCACAAACGCTGTGGACGCCACCGGCCCCCATGACACCGGCGCAAACCCAGATGTGCCAGCAGATGGCGGTCTTGCTCGACGCCACCGCGCGCCAGAACCAGCTCAGCCCAGCGGCGGTAGCGACCCGCCGCGACTTACAGCACTTGGTCATGGGCCACTCGAATGTTCCCCTGCTCCAAGGCTGGCGCTACGAGATCCTCGGTCGCCAGCTGGTGGACCTGCTGCACGGGCAGGCGCCACCCGCCACCGGCACGTGAGAGCCATCCAGGCCTCCTGAATGGCTTTCACCGTACCCTACACCGGCATCTTTAAAGTCCTATTGTTTTCTCACCTCCAACAATATGCGCCCGCACATCCACGCGTACAACCGTACCTCGTTCGCTGTCGCTGGTCAGATCCAAATCCCAGCCCAGGCGTTCACATATACGTTTAATAATATACAGGCCCAGTCCGGTCCCTTCGCTGTGGGTGGTACCCGAGCCACGTACGCGCTTCATGAAAATAGACGCCAGTTCCTCGGGCGCGATGGTGGTACTGGTGTTGGTAACGGTGAGCACGCCGGCGTGCAGGTCGACGCTTATCCTGCCTTGCTCCGTATGTACGATGGCGTTGCGAATCAGATTGTTAATAACGGTATTCACCACGCCCGCAGGGGCGTGAATAGTTGTTTCTTCCAGGGACAGGTGCACGGCTAGATGTTTTTGTTTGGCCAATGCAGCGTTGGCCTGCATGATATGGTGAATTTTCTCATCCAGTTGTAGGGGTTCTGCCAGGGTAGCCAAGTAGTCAGGATCCTTGGCGAGGTAAAACAGCGCGGTCACCGTTTCGTTCATGTCGTGCGCCGCTTGGTGCAGCCGCTGGATGACCGGCTGGGCGGTGTCGGGCAGATGGGGGTGCGACCTGAGCACATCGGCCGCACCGGATACGATGGCGATGGGGGTACGTAATTCATGGCTGGCGGTATCCACGAATTCCTGTTCGCTTTCCATCACGCCATCCATGCGCCGCAGATAGCGGTCGATGGCGTCGGCGATGACCGTCACCTCGTGTTCACGAAACGAGCGGCCGACTTGCGCGCCACGTTGGGCCGGATCCAGCGCGGTGACGCGTTCGGCCAAGTCGCGCACCGATTTTACCAAGTGATGCGCGAGCAGGTGGCTCACCAATACGATGGTAATGACCGCGAGCACTGCCGCTAGCCCGGCGATCATGGCAAATTCTTGTTCGCTTTCTTCCAGGCGGGTGATGTCATAGCTCATGAATATGCGCTCGCCTTTAATGTCGCGCACCAGCAGGCAGTATTCACGCCCACCAAATTCGATCTCCTCGTATATTCCAGGCGCGAGACCGGCAATCTCCGCGGGCAGAGAGGCTGGTTTTGCGCCATCGCGGCGCCAAATATAGGTCGACAGGTCCGCGGTCTTGGGCGGCGATGCGGCGGGGTGGGCTTGCCTATCCTTTAGGTAATAGGACAGCTCCGCCTCCAGCGTCGAGCGAAATAGCGTCTCTTCCAGCTGTTCATTGGCCAAGTGGCCCAGAAAAGCGATGAAGATGGCGATGGCCACCGCGAACATCACCAGGGATGTGGCGACGCGATTGCGCAGGCTGACACTCGCGCGCTTAATCATCTGCGCTCAGGCGATAGCCGACGCGCTGTAAAGTCTTGACTATTTTCTTGCTGAACCGCCGATCGATGGCGTTACGCAATGCATAGATGTGCGTACGCAGTACATCCTGATCGGGCGGATCATCGCCCCAGACTATGTGTTCCAGCTGTGCGCGCGTGACCACGCCCGGCGACGCGCGCATTAACACCTCGAGAATTCGCCGGCAGATCGGGCTCAGCGACAGATGTTGGCCAGCGCGTGTGGCCTCCAGGGTATCGGTGTTAAAAAGCAGGTCCGCCACCTGCAAATGTGCGCCCACGCCGGCACCGCGATAGCGGCGCACCAGGGCGTAGAGGCGGCGTTCCAATTCAGGCAGCAGAAAGGGTTTGACGACGTAGTCATCGGCGCCACTGTCAAATCCGTCCAACTTGTCGGGCAGGGTATCTCGGGCGGTGAGCATAAGAATCGGCGTATTTTGTCGCGCCTCCCTGCGCAGGCGCCGGCATACTTCTATGCCATCGATGCCGGGCAGCATCAAATCAAGCAGTATGGCGTCGTATTCGTTGGTGTTGGCCAAATGCAGTCCCGTTAGACCATCGGGCGCTGCGTCCATGATGTGCCCTAGGGGTTCGAAAAACTCGAATAGATTGGCGACCAGCGCCGGATTATCGTCGATGATCAGTATGCGCAATCGATTCATGGCTAGGGGCCCCGGCGCTCTAAATAAATCACGAAATAACACAGGCATGCCGCACGAACTCTCCTACTCCCGCAAGCGGGAGAAGGTGGCCCGCAGGGCCGGATGAGGGTAGAGACCGCACGGTTCCGGGGTACCATTCGCGACCATGGCGGGTCGTGCGGTCTCTCCCTGCCGCACCTGAGTTCAAGTCGCGCACCTGCCAGTCTGCGAAATGGTAATTCAACCCGAGGGAACTATTCAAATTCCAGTTTTCGCCGAGACGATAGCGCTAACCTAAACCGCCGAGCAGCAACAGCTCTGTGTCCGTATCGGTAGTGATTCGATAGGTACCGCCGCCCTGTATCGGCC
>JANOTM010000095.1:0-34216 GCA_031416355.1 Gammaproteobacteria bacterium | reverse complement strand
GTAGCGGGCCTGGCCGTCAGCTATGGCGTGCATGGGCGCGAAGACCTGATGCGTGCCGGCGCCCTGGCCTGCCTGAACTCCTTTGAAGAGGTGTGTGCGTGGATCCCGTGAACATGCCGATGCTGGCCTATATCAACTATTGTGCTCAGCAAGCGGTGTCCTTGAACTAGAACGGGGGTAGTTTTTTTCCGCCGATCAGGCATTTTTACTGTGCGCCACCCACAGGGCGCGCTATTATCTTGCGACCAGTGCCCGCGGGACTAGACCCGCGCCCGAACCCTTACGCCAGGATAAGCATGCATGAGCGACCATAATATAGAATCCGCCGCGCCGGACAACGGTAAACCGTCGTGGGAACGCGGCGTACTCGAGCGCCTGGCGGTCGCGTCCCTGGACGAGCAACGCAAGCAGCGGCGCTGGGGCATATTTTTCAAGTTATTCTTTGCCGCCTATCTTTTGGTGGTGTTGCTCATGGCCCTCTGGGGTTCGTGGGGCGAAAAAGCACTGGGGAACCGTTATACCGCCCTGGTGGAAATGGACGGCGTGATCGAGGCCAATGGTACCGCCGATGCGGATACGATTATTTCCGGATTGCGCGCGGCATTCGAGAGCAAGGCCACGGTCGGGGTTATTCTGCGCACCAATAGCCCCGGCGGTAGCCCGGTACAGGCCAGTTATATTTACAACGAAATCCAACGGCTGCGCGAAAAATATCCGGATACCCCTCTATATGCCGTGATCGGCGATATCTGCGCGTCCGGTTGTTACTTCGCCGTAGCCGGTGCAGACCAGATCTACGCCAATCCGGGCAGCATCGTCGGCTCCATAGGGGTACTCATGGACGGCTTTGGATTTGTCGACGGCATGAAGAAACTCGGCATAGAGCGACGCCTGCTCACCGCGGGCGACAACAAAGGCATGCTGGACCCGTTTTCCCCCCAGGACCCGAAGGCAAAACACCACGCCCAGAAAATGCTGCAGGAAATCCACAAACAATTTATCGACACCGTGAAGGAGGGCCGCGGTGACGCCTTGAAAAACGACAAGGATCTTTTCAGCGGCATGTTCTGGACCGGCGCCAAGGCCAAAGAACTGGGCCTAGTAGATGAATTCGGCAGCGCCGGATATGTGGCGCGTGAAGTTATAGGCGCGGAGGAGATCGTGGATTTCAGTGTCCAGCAGAACTTGCTCGATCGCGTCGCTCAGCGCTTCGGTGCTGCCATGGGCAAGACCCTTGGGCTTGAACTGACGCAGCGATTTTCCGGCCTGAAGTAAGGCTGTAGGGTTTGCCCGAGCCATCATCGTGTGGCGCGGGTGCTTGCACTAGTCCTTCACTTGCCTTTCTTCCTCGAGTACTGACATCCATCCTTAGTTACGGTCCTTCGTACCCTCGTGCGTTGAAAATTGGCCAGTGCTGGTCGGTGCCGCCCACGACACTAGACGTATGGACTATAGACGCCGATGAACGCTGTTTATTTCTAGGTACAAATTCATATCTATCCTGTACGTTGGCAAGGCTTATGGGTACATCACTTCATGCAAACAACATAAAGTTAAACGGAGGAAACATGTTAATACATTACAAAAATAACGCGTGGTTGCCACTGAGTTTACTGGTAGCAGGTTCATTCCTATTTACATCGCCGGTAGCTGTAGCCGATGACTATGCGGTTTCGGCCACGTTTTCCGCGGATGGTAACCCCCATTTTCCCAGCGTCAATTCGCGCACCAAGCGTCTCTACGTCAGCGATGTACGGGCCGGAACGGTGACCATGTTCAAGGCTCAAGACGGCACCAAGCTTGCGGAAACACCCACCGGAGCAGGGGCGCACACGGTGGCGGTAGATGAGAACGCGAACAAGGTTTACGTAACCAACCGTGGGGCGAATACCGTATCGGTGCTCGATGGAGTAACGAACGCCAAGATCACAGATATCCCCGTGGGCCTAGCACCCCATGGACTCGATGTGGACACAGAAAGCAGCCGCGCCTATGTCTCCAACACCGGCAGCAACGATGTCAGCATCATCGATACCAATACCTACCAGGTCATCAAAACCATACCCGTGGGCATCGAGCCCTGGGGTGTCGCCTATGACCGCAAGAACAAATGGATATATACCGTCAATACCTACGAAGGCACGGTGTCGCGCATCGATCCGGTTACCGGGAATACCCTAGCCAAGATCGTCGTGGGCGGTAGGCCGTGGAATGTTAAAGTCTCCAGCCGTACCGGGCGCGTCTATGCCAGCAACGAAACCACAGGGGAGCTGACCGTCATCGCGGGAGATGCGGTCATCGCATCGGTGGCAGTGGGCATCGCGACACGTGGTGTAGTACTGGATGAAGCAGAGAAAATAGCCTACGTAGCCGCTACCGGGTCCAGCCATGTGGGCGTGGTTAATATGGAAACCAACACCCTGGTCGCGCAGGTGCCCGTAGGCACCGGCCCGACCGCCGTGGGCCTGGATCACCGCACCCATCGGGTGTACGTCGCCAATCAGGGCGGCGGCACCATTTCCGTCATCAGCGAGTAATCAATTTGTAAGAGGCGCGCGGGGTCTGGGCGAATGTCACGACCCCGCGGACACCTCCCGATATATCAAAGCACGTCCACGCCTTCATTTTCCAGCATATGTACTAGACGTATGAGGGGAAGACCGATGAGCGTTGCCGGATCCTCACCCTCGTAACGCTCCAACAATGCCACACCCAGGCCTTCGGCCTTGACGCTGCCGGCACAGTTGTAGGGCTGTTCTTGGCGCAGATAGTTTTCGATCTGGGTCTCGGTCAAGAGACGAAATACCACCCGATAAGGCACCACTTCGCTCTGGATGCGCCCGCTGTCGGCATCCATCAGTGCCAAGCCGGTATACAAACTCACACTGGTGCCAGAGGCGGCGCGCAACTGCGCCACAGCGCGTTCATGGGTGCCGGGCTTGCCGACGATGTTGCCATTATGCACCGCTACCTGGTCGGAGCCGATGACCAGGGCACCCGGATTGATGGCAGCGATGGTCCGCGCCTTGGCGATGGCCAGCCGTTCCACCAAGGCCTGGGGCGATTCGTTGAGGTGGGGTGTTTCGTCCACGTTCGGCACCGCCACCTGAAATTCCACCCGCAGGCGCGAAAGTAATTCCTTGCGATAGGGCGAAGACGAGGCGAGTATCAGTTTACGCGCAAGCATAAAATATCCTATATCGAAAGCAGTAGCAGGTTTATGAATAGCAAAATTATTGCGCCGATTCAGCCGGCGCAATCTCGACCAGGGCTTCATCCGGATTGACGCTGTCGCCTTTGATCACGTTGACCGCCGTGACGGTCCCAGTGATGGTGGCCGGCACTTCGTTTTCCATTTTCATGGCTTCGATCACCAAGACTGCATCGCCGGCCTTGACCTGGTCGCCGACGCCTGCCATCACGGTCACGACCGTGCCCGGCATGGAACTGGTCACATGGCCTTCCTTCCCGGCCTTGGGGCGGCGCGAGACTTTACTGGCGGGAGGTATTTTGCCTAGACCTTCGTCTACCGACGCAACTTCATCCAGGGTTTCCACTAGAATTTCCTCGGGCACGCCATCCACGCTCACATAGAACGGCCGGCGCTCTGCATTGCGGTGGCCGGCACCGGTGATCTTAAGGTGGTAGGTCTCCCCATGCACCGTCACATTGAAATCGGTCGGCGCGGTGGATGGCGTCATGCTGGTGCCGTCGGGAGGCGCTCGCAGTACCTCCGGCGCCAAGCTACCGGCGGCGCGGGCTTCTAAAAAGGCGCGGCCCACTTCTGGGAACATGGCGTAGGTCAATACATCCTCGGTGGACCGCGCCAGGGCGCCGATCTCTTGCGTCAGTCGAGTCATCTCCGGCTTAAGATGGTCCGCCGGCCGGCAGGTAATCACTGCTTCCTGACCTATGGCCAAGGTGCGCACGGATTCGTTAATGGTTCCCGGCGCCCGGCCATAACGCCCTTGCAAATACATTTTGACTTCGTTGGTGATGCTTTTATAGCGCTGACCGGTGAGCACATTGAGCACCGCCTGCGTACCCACAATCTGGGACGTCGGTGTAACTAAAGGTGGATACCCTAAGTCCGCGCGCACGCGCGGGATTTCCGCCAACACTTCGTGCATGCGCTGGAGCGCGCCTTGCTGTTTGAGCTGGTGTGACAGATTGGAGATCATGCCGCCCGGCACTTGGCTGATCTGCGCGCGCGTATCGACACCGTTAAACTCACTTTCGAACTGATGGTATTTTTTGCGCACCGCGTAAAAATACTGGCCGATGTCCTGCAACAGTTCGAGATCGAGGCCGGTGTCGTAAGGCGTATCGCGAAACGCCACCACCATACTCTCCGTGGGCGAGTGGCTCGTGCCCCAGGACAAAGAACTGATGGCCGTATCCACGTGCCGGCAACCGCATTCCACCGCTTTGTACATGCTGATATTGGCGATACCGACGGTGGTATGGGAGTGAAAACTGAGGGGTAGTTTCACCGCCAGTGCTAAGGCGCTGAAGAGTTCGGCGGCGTGTATCGGCATCAACAGACCAGCCATGTCCTTAATGCAAATGGAGTGGCAGCCCATCTTTTCCAATGCCACCGCCTGTTCGACAAAATGCGCACGGGTGTGGACCGGGCTGGTGGTATAGCAGATAGCGCCTTGGGCGTGTTTGCCCGCGGCCAGCACCGCATCGATCGACACCTTGAGATTGCGCAGATCGTTCATGGCATCAAAGATGCGGAACACATCGACGCCGTTGTGCGCCGCCTTCTGCACGAAGGCATGTACCACGTCATCGGAGTAATGACGGTAGCCCAACAGGTTCTGCCCGCGCAGCAACATTTGTATGGGCGTATTAGGTAAGGCCGACTTTAATCTGCGTAAGCGCTCCCACGGATCCTCTTTCAGAAAACGCACGCATGCATCGAAGGTCGCACCGCCCCAAGCCTCCAGAGACCAGTAACCGACCCGATCGAGCTTGCCGCAGATAGGCAGCATGTCGTCGGTGCGCAGACGCGTGGCGATGAGCGATTGGTGCGCATCGCGCAGAGCCAGCTCGGTGATGTGTACCTTGTTGGACGCCATGGCGTGTCTTCCGGGGTTACAGGCCGTGGTGGGCGGCGATGGCGGCGGCGATGGCGGCCGCCAGATGCGCAGGCGGCCGGTGCACAGCGTAGTGTACCAGCTCCGGGTGCTGCTCCACGAAGCCAGTATCGAAACGGCCGGCGCGAAACTCCGGGGTCTTAATAATTTCCAGGTGATAGGGGATGGTGGTTTTGACACCGGCGACACCCATGTCGCGCAGTGCGCGCGCCGCGCGCGCGATGACCCGGTCCCACGTTAAGGCCCAGATAGTGAGCTTGGCGCACAGGGAATCGTAGTGCGGTGGAAATTCGTAGCCGGTGTATATCGCCGCATCGGTGCGCACCCCGGGACCGCCGGGTGCGTAATAGCGCGTGATGCGTCCGAAGTTGGGCAGGAAATCGTTTTTCGGATCTTCCGCATTGATGCGGAACTGTATGGCGTAACCGCGTCGCGCGATCTCGTGTTGCCGGTAGCTGAGCGCTTTGCCATCGGCGATGTTGATTTGTTCTTGCACGATGTCCACGCCGGTGATCTGCTCGGTGACTGTATGCTCCACCTGCAGGCGGGTATTCATTTCCATGAAATAAAAGTTGTCCTGCGGGTCCAAAAGAAATTCCACGGTACCGGCATTCTGATAACCCACGGCGCGCGCCGCACGCACCGCCAGGTCGCACACCCGCGCTCGTTGCTCGTCGTTGAGCTGGGGCGAGGGCGCGATTTCCACCAGCTTCTGGTGGCGCCGCTGTATAGAGCAGTCGCGTTCGAACAGATGTACCACATTACCGTGGGCATCTCCGAGTATTTGCACCTCGATGTGGCGCGGATCAGCGACGAACTTTTCCAAGAACACCGCAGCCGACCCGAACGCCTGGGTGGCCTCGGATACCACGCGCGCGAAATTGCGCCGCAGTTCTTCCTCGTTGTTGCAACGGCGTATACCGCGGCCGCCGCCGCCATTGGTAGCCTTGAGCATCACCGGATAGCCGATACGCTGGCCCAAAGCCACAGCCGCATCTATATCCTTGAGACTGGCATCGCTACCAGGTATGACGGGTATGCCCACCTCCATCATGGCCGTGCGCGCCGCGATCTTATCGCCCATGCGGCGCATCACCGGGGCCGACGGGCCGATAAATATTATGCCGCGACGCGCGCAGATCTCGGCGAGTTGTGGATTTTCCGCCAAAAAGCCATAGCCTGGATGCAAGGCATCACATCCGGCGGTAACGGCCAAATTCACAATGCGATGGGCATTGAGATAGCCGCCCACCGGGTCCGGGCCGATGTTATAGGCCTCGTCAGCCTTCTTGACGTGTAGTGCGCTGCGGTCGGCATCGGAGTATATGGCTACGGATTTGACCCCAAGTTCGGCGCAGGCGCGCACGATGCGTACTGCGATCTCGCCACGGTTAGCCACAAGAATTTTGCTGATCACTGCGGGCCCCACGGGATTAGGTAACAGATCATAAAACAATGGCTTAACGCCGAAAGCGGGTGCGATTAGGTGTGCGTGCAGAGGTTGTACGGAATGCCCGACTGCATGTCAACGACATCCTGTACCCCTAGCCTAGATAGTGCTTATTTTGACAGGCGTTAGCGTCGATTATATGATGCGCGGCCTATATCTGGACGCTTACCTACGTTTGATAGACGCCACCCGTTTGCGTTACTGGGAAAGTTGCACAAACAGGATTAAGTCAAGCTGTCTATCTGGTAGAATGGATTATATTGTGATTTATTCAATATGGCTCTTAGATAGAGCACTACACCTTTAAAGAGGAATACCCATGGCAGTACAGAAAAGTCGCAAAACCCCCTCCAAACGCGGCATGCGCCGATCGCACGATGCCCTTGTGAAGCCGCACCTGTCCATCGAACCCACCAGCGGGGAAACCCATCGCCGTCACCATATTAGCGCCAGCGGTTTCTACCGCGGCCGCAAGGTCGTGGACGTCAAAACAGACTGAGCCGTTTCCCGCATCAAAACGCTCCGCCTGAAGAGGTTGCCTAAAGGGGTTATAAGGCCGTGACTATAACCATAGCGCTAGACGCCATGGGTGGTGACCATGGGTTAAAGGTAACCATACCCGCTGCCCTCGCTATGTTACGCAAGCACCCGGACCTCACGCTCATTCTGGTGGGACTGCGGGATGACTTGGTGGCACAGCTCGCACGCAACGGCGCTGAGGAAAACGCGCGTTTGCGGATACGGCATGCCTCCCAGGTGGTGGGCATGGATGAACCACCGGCGCAGGCCTTGCGTTCGAAAAAAGACTCTTCCATGCGCGTGGCCATCGACCTGGTCAAGGACGGCACAGCTCAGGCATGCGTCAGTGCCGGCAATACCGGCGCCTTAATGGCTACGGCGCGCTTCGTTCTCAAGACCCTGCCGGGTATCGACCGGCCCGCTATCATCACCGCCTGGCCGACCATGCATGGCCATGTACATATCCTCGACCTCGGCGCCAACGTGGATTCTTCCCCCGAACAGCTACTACAGTTTGGCATTATGGGCTCGCTGCTAGTGGGCGCCCTGGATCACAAAACCCATCCCAAAGTCTGCCTGCTTAATATCGGGGTAGAGGATATCAAGGGCAACGAGACGGTAAAAAAGGCGGCGGAATTGTTTCGCCATAGTAAGCTGAACTATGGCGGCTATGTGGAAGGCGATGAGATATTCACCGGTAATGCCGACGTGGTGGTGTGTGATGGCTTTGTCGGCAATGTCACCATGAAGGCCAGCGAAGGTTTGGCACGCATGATTTCACACCTTATGAAAGAGGCCTTTATGCGCAACCTGTTTACGCGTATCGCTGGGGTAATCGCCCTACCGGTGATCCGGGCGTTCCGCCGAAAAGTCGATCCGCGCCAGTACAACGGCGGCACCCTCGTGGGCCTCAAGGGCATAGTCATCAAAAGTCATGGCAGCGCCGATGCCCACTCGTTTGAATATGCCGTGCGGGTAGCCATCGCCGAGGTGCGCAATCAGGTGCCACACCTCATCGGCAGTAAACTCGCCTCTATGCTGCCCACTAGCACTCCATGACGTACACGCGCATTATCGGTACCGGCAGCTATCTGCCCGCGCGCGTCATGACCAACGCCGATCTGGAAAAGATGGTCGACACCACGGACGCATGGATAGTGGCGCGCACCGGTATCCACCAGCGGCATATCGCCGCCGACGGCGAGACCACCTGCGACCTGGCGGAACAAGCCGCGCGCCGCGCCATAGCGGCGGCGGGTATCGCCATCGATAGCATCGATCTCATTATCATCGCCACCACCACCCCTGACCGGGTGTTCCCCAGCACCGCGTGCCTGTTGCAGGAACGCTTGGGGCTACACGGTTGTCCGGCCTTCGATATCCAAGCGGTGTGCACCGGTTTTGTCTATGCCTTAAGTATCGCCGACAAATTCATCCGCACCGGCGCCAGCCAGCGCGCCTTGGTTATCGGCGCCGAAACCCTGAGTCGCATCGTAGACTGGAGTGATCGCGGCACCTGCGTGTTATTCGGCGACGGCGCCGGCGCGGTGGTGGTGGAAGCCAGCCCGGAGGCGGGCATTATCTCGTCACACTTGCACGCCGATGGGCAATATAAAGAACTGCTGACCGTACCCGCGGGCATTTCCCAGGGATACGATAAAGTCAGGGCCAATCAGGCCTTCGTGCATATGCAGGGCAGTGAGGTGTTTAAACTCGCTGTCAACACCCTAGGTCGCATTGTCGATGAAACCTTGGAGGCCAATGGCCTCACGCAAGGCGACGTAAAATGGCTGGTGCCGCACCAAGCCAATATTCGTATTATTAGCGCCACCGCCAAGAAGCTCGGTATGTCCATGGAGCAGGTGGTGGTGACCGTGGACCGCCACGGTAACACCTCGGCGGCGTCCATCCCCCTGGCATTCGATGAGGCGGTGCGCGATGGACGCATCCAGCGTGGCGAAACCGTCCTTATGGAAGCCTTCGGCGGCGGATTTACCTGGGGATCGGTGCTGTTCACTTACTAGCTAGCGGTTAATATAAATGAAACTTGCCTTTGTATTTCCGGGACAAGGGTCCCAAGCTATCGGCATGCTCAGTCCCCTGAGCACGGCCTATCCCGTGGTATGCCAAACGTTTGCGGAAGCGTCCACCGTCCTGGGTTACGACTTGTGGACCCTGGTGTCCCAGGGGCCCGAAGAACAGCTCAATGCGACTCAACACACCCAACCGGCCATGCTGACCGCCGGCGTTGCGGTATGGCGGGTTTGGCAACAACGGGGGGGATCGGAACCCATGGTCATGGCCGGCCATAGTTTAGGAGAATACACCGCCCTGGTATGCGCCGAGGCCCTGGCATTCGCCGATGCGGTCGCACTGGTGGCAGACCGCGGTCGATTTATGCAGGAAGCGGTACCCGCGGGGCAGGGGGGCATGGCGGCCATCCTCGGACTCGAGGATGAACAGGTACGCGAGATTTGCAGGCTAGCGGCCCAGGGCGAGGTACTACAAGCGGTCAACTACAATTCTCCCGGCCAGATAGTCGTGGCAGGCACCGCCGCCGCCGTGGCCAGGGCGGTGGCACAGGCGACACTAATGGGCGCCAAACGCGCTTTGATTTTACCGGTAAGCGTGCCTGCCCATTGCGCGCTCATGCATCCGGCGGCCGTGCGGCTGGCGGAGCGTCTGGAAAAAATCCCTTTACGCACGCCGCGCATCCGCGTGCTGCATAACGTACACGTGCAGGCCGAATCCGAGCCCACGGCTATACGTGCGGCCCTGGTGCGGCAAATAGAAGAACCCGTGCGCTGGGTGGAGATCATTCAAAAAATCGCCGCCGACGGAATAGATAAACTGATAGAATGCGGCCCGGGCAAAGTACTGGTGGGGCTTAATAAGCGCATCGTTAAAACCACCCAGACCTTACCGGTATACGATACGGAAAACCTCAACCAGGCCCTGTCTCAGTTTGGCACTGCCTCTGCATCCAGGACCGGAGTATGACTATGTTGCTTGCCGATGAAATCGCCCTGGTAACCGGCGCCAGTCGCGGTATAGGGCTGGCCATCGCCGTGGAGCTGGGTAAGCACGGGGCGATGGTGATTGGCACCGCTACTTCAAGTGATGGTGCAGAAAAGATTACTAATACTTTGAAAGAAAAGGGAATAAAATCTAAAGGTATGGTATTAAATGTTACCGAACCGGCGTCCATAGCGCAGTTGCTGGAGACGATGCAAAAAAACTGGGGTGCGCCGACGATTCTAGTTAATAATGCCGGCATCACTCGTGATAATCTCTTGCTGCGCATGAAGGATGACGACTGGGATGCGATTATGGATACCAACCTCAAGTCGGTCTATCGTCTCTCCAAGGCCTGTATGCGGGCCATGACCAAGGCGCGCAAAGGACGTATCATCAGCATCGCCTCGGTGGTGGGAGTAACGGGCAACGCCGGTCAGACCAACTATGCCGCGGCCAAGGCCGGGGTGATGGGCTTTACCCGCGCCCTGGCGCGTGAAATCGGCGGGCGCAATGTCACCGTCAATGCGGTGGCCCCGGGTTTCATTGATACCGACATGACCCGGGCCTTGACCGATGAACAGAGAACGCAATTGTTGCAACAGATTCCCCTAGGCCGTTTGGGGCAGCCGGAAGAGATCGCAGCGGTGGTAGCCTTCTTGGCGTCGCCTCAGGCGGCTTATATCACTGGCACGACGATACACGTGAACGGTGGGATGTTTATGAATTAATCGGAACACGGTTATGGTACTTGGTTTTAATGTGTATTAACGATGCGGCCTTGCAAGGCCGGTGGACTATTTCAAGCAATCAGGTGGAGGATATTGCAGCTATGAGCAGTGTAGATGAACGCGTCATGAAAATCGTCGTGGAGCAGTTGGGCGTCAACGAAAGTGAAGTCACCAAGGAATCGTCTTTTGTCGATGATTTGGGCGCGGACTCCCTGGACACCGTGGAACTGGTGATGGCCCTGGAAGAAGAGTTCGATTGCGAAATCCCGGATGAACAGGCGGAAAAGATCACCACCGTCAAACAGGCGATCGATTACATCAATGCGAATCTGAAGTAAGTCCACATCGTTACAGAATGGCCGCTGACCACACCCGTGGCGGCGGCCTTTTGGTTTGGTCCCACTACTGAAAAGTAGCACTGGCTTTTAGCCATATATGAGGACAGCATTTTGAGTAAGCGACGAGTCGTCATTACCGGCCTCGGTATTATTTCTCCCGTGGGCAACGGCTTAGCCGAAAATTGGAAGAACATCATCGCCGGCAACAGCGGCATAGCCACGATCACACAATTCGATGCCACCGGTTTCCCGTGCACGGTTGCGGGTGAGGTCAAGGGCTTCGATCCAACCCGCTATATGACGGAAAAAGAGGCCCGCAAGATGGACCGCTTTATCCAGCTGGGCATGGCTGCGGGCATCGAAGCCATCGCAGATTCGGGGCTGGAGATCAATGAAGCCAATGCCGAACGCATAGGGGTGCACATAGGTTCTGGTATAGGCGGGTTGAACACCATCGAGGCCGGCACTCGTACCTATATCGAAAAAGGACACCGGCGTATTTCCCCATTTTACATTCCCATGAGCATCATCAACATGATCTCGGGGAATCTTTCCATCCGCTTCGGCCTGCAGGGACCCAACCTGGCCTTGGTCACGGCGTGCGCCACCGCCACCCATTCCATCGGCGACGCTGGGCGGCTCATTGAGTATGGAGACGCCGATGTCATGGTCGCCGGCGGCGCTGAATCGTCTATCACCCCAACGGGTATCGCCGGTTTTGGCAATGCGCGCGCCCTGAGCGGACGCAATCACGATCCCATGGGCGCCAGCCGCCCATGGGATAAAGAACGCGATGGATTCGTCATGGGGGAGGGTGCCGGCATCGTAGTGCTGGAAGAACTTGAGCATGCGCGCCAACGCGGCGCCCGCATCTATGCAGAGCTCGTGGGCTTCGGCATGAGCGGTGACGCCCATCACATGACCAGTCCTCTGGAGAGTGGGGTAGGCGCGGCGCGCTGCATGCGCAATGCCTTGCGCAATGCGGGTATCAATACCGATCAAGTGCAGTACATCAATGCCCACGGCACCTCCACGCCCCAGGGCGATAAGGCCGAAACCAACGCCGCGAAAGTCACCTTTGGCGACCATGCCTACCGCCTTGCCATGAGCTCCACCAAATCCATGGTCGGCCATCTACTGGGTGCCGCCGGTGGCGTAGAGGCGGTGTACACCGTACTGGCCCTGCATCACCAAATCGCGCCGCCCACCATCAACCTGACCCATCCCGATCCGGACTGCGATCTCGATTACGTACCGAACACCGCGCGCGCCATGAAAATCGACGTGGCCTTGTCCAATTCCTTCGGCTTCGGCGGTACCAACGGCACACTGGTGATGCGCCGACTGGTCTAATCCCGTGACGACCCCTGTCGCGTCCTTGCCGGGAGGCTGCGTCGTCCACACGCTGGCGGCATTCCCTGATCTGAGCCTGTTGCATGCAGCCCATCCGCAACGCTATCCGCACCTGTTGGAAAGCGTGGCCCAGGGCACACCGCAGGCACGTTACGACATTCTCTTTGCATTTCCCGGTAACACTCTACGCCTGGAGGCGAACGGCCGTTTGCACTGGCCGGGGCCGCCGATGACAGGGGATTTCCTGTCCGCCCTGGACCAGGTGTGGCACAACGCGGCGCAGGATTTTGCCAGTGCCGAACCGAATGCCTCGGTTCCTTTTTCCGGTGGCTGGTTGCTGTATCTGGGTTATGAGCTGGCATACAGCATAGAGCCGGGGATCGTGCCGGTACCCAGGGATGCCCACATGCCAGTGGCCTTCGCCACGCGCTTTCCGGCCGCGATCATTCGCGACCATGCCTGCAGATGTGCGTACTTAGTATGCGAAAATCCTGCGGCCGGGGATTTGATGCCGATCATGCAGGCGGACGTGCTGGCGTGTGCCCATATGCCTGAACCTGCGCTCGTAGACATACATGCGACGCTGCAAGAAGATCCGCCGCAGTGGTATCTGCAAGGGATACAGCGGGTACTGGAATATATCCGCGCCGGCGATGTATTTCAGGTCAACCTGTCGCGCGCCTGGGATATAGAGTTGGCGCGAGCCTACGCGCCGGTTGATATTTACCGCCGCTTACGCAGCACCAATCCCGCGCCCTTTGCCGGACTCCTCACCCTTGCGCCCGAGCAGACCATCATTAGTTCATCTCCCGAGCGGCTGGTGGAAGTGCGGGCGGGCAGGGTGCGCACACGACCCATAGCCGGCACTAGTCCTCGCAGTATCGATAGTAATCAGGACCGGGCATGGTCGCATGCACTCCTGCGCCACCCCAAAGAACGGGCCGAGCATGTGATGCTCGTGGATCTCGAGCGCAACGACATCGGCCGGGTGTGCGTGCCGGGCTCGGTACAAGTAAGCGAGTTCATGGTGTTGGAATCCTATACCCACGTGCACCACATCGTCTCCGGCATCGAAGGTCGCTTGCGCCCGGGGGTAACGCCCGGCCAAGTGATACGGGCGGTCTTTCCCGGCGGCACCATTACCGGTTGCCCCAAAGTACGCACCATGCAGATAATCGCAGAACTGGAGCAGACCGAGCGTAGTGCCTACACCGGCTCCATGGGTTATCTTAACCACCACGGTGACATGGACTTGAATATCCTGATCCGTACCCTAATACAGAACCGCCGCCAACTCCGTGCGCGCGCCGGCGGCGGTATTGTTGCCGACTCGGACCCGCAGCGCGAACTGAACGAAACCCGCGCCAAGGCCAAGGGCCTGTTGGCGGCCTTCACTATAGACGGACCGGCGCCATGATCACCCTGGTCAATGGAGAACAAGGCGACAGTATCGCAGTGGCCGACCGCGGCTTTCAATATGGTGATGGCCTGTTTGAAACCATCGCCGTGCATAGGGGAACACCGCTGCTATGGGTGAACCACATGCAAAGACTGAGTACCGATTGCCAACGGCTGCAACTGGACATGCCCGCTAGCAACTTGCTGCTGGAAGAGCTTAGCCACGTCTGCGCCGGCACCGAGCGCGCCGTCGTAAAAATAATATTGACCCACGGCCCCGCCGGACGCGGCTATGCGCGCACTGCTGGCAGCACACCCACGCGCGTGGTCAGCGCCCATGCATGGCCGGATTTTCCACAGCACTGTGCGAGCGCCGGTGTGGCAGTACGTTGGTGTCAAGCCACCCTGGGGCGTAATCCGCGGCTGGCGGGCATCAAACATCTAAATCGCCTGGAACATATTATCGCGCGCGCGGAGTGGGGCACGGACTACACCGAAGGCCTGATATGCGATCATGCCGGTTACGTGATCGAAGGCACCATGAGCAATGTGTTCGCGCTGTTCGGGGATACCTTAATCACCCCGGACCTGTCACAATCCGGCGTCGCCGGCGTCATGCGTGCGCACGTTTTACGCAGCGCGCGCGACTTAAAGTTTGCCTGCAAAGAAGACTGGATGACACCGGCACAACTGGAAACCGCCGACGAACTATTTCTGACCAACAGCATCATCGGTGTCTGGCCGATCCGGACACTGGCAGCGAGGAGCTATACCATTGGCAAGACCACTCATACAATACAAACGGCGATCGAAGCGGCCCAGTGTTTTCAAAACCGCGTTTAGGTATGCTGTCGCGGTTGTGGTGCTGGTGGCGCTGGTATTGGGATCGTATATGTACTGGTTCAGCAGCACGCGCCTGTCCCCGGAGCAGATTATCTACGTCGTCGAGCGTGGCGCGAGTCTGCGCAGCTTTACCCGGCAACTGCATGCACTAGGGGTGTTGCCAGATGCCCATACCTTGGTATGGCTCGCCTACCTCAAAGGCCAAGAGCGGCACCTCAAACCCGGCGAGTATCGCTTTCGTAAAAACATTACACCCTCGCAGCTGCTGGAACAGGTGATCGCCGGCCGGGTGGTGGAGTATCCCTTGACCATCATCGAGGGATGGAACTTCAAAAATGTATTGGATGCCTTGGCCGCGGCACCGCGCCTCACCCATACCCTGCAAGGACTCAAGCCCTATCAGATCATGGCAAGCCTAGGCTATCCCGGTATGCATCCGGAGGGACGGTTCTTTCCCGATACTTATTATTATTCCGCCGGCATGTCCGATTTGATTATTTTACAGCGCGCCTTCCAAAAAATGGACGCGCGCCTGCAAGAAGAATGGGCCCAGCGCGACACCAGCATACCGCTCAAAAATCCCGACGAGGCCTTGATTCTGGCATCGATAGTGGAAAAAGAAACCGGCCGCGCCGATGAGCGTCCCATGATTGCCGGTGTTTTTTCCCAGCGCCTGCGCATAGGCATGAAATTGCAAACCGACCCGACGGTCATCTACGGCATGGGCGAGCAGTATCACGGCAACATCGGCCTCAAGGATTTACGCACGCGTACCGTCTACAACACCTATGTCATCAAAGGGCTGCCACCGACACCCATTGCCATGCCCGGCGGGGAAGCCCTGCATGCCGTCATGCATCCCACCTCCACCAAGGCCTTGTACTTCGTGGCGCGCGGCGATGGCGGACATGTATTTTCCGAAACCCTGGACGAACATAACCAAGCGGTCGAAAAATACCAGCGCATGCCCGCGAAAAAATCTGCACCGGCCACTGCTCCTGCGATTACGCCTGGCACTGTTCCATCCCTACCCCCTAAGCCCAGCGCACGTTCGTCACCATGACACCGGGTGTATTCATTACCTTGGAGGGATCGGAAGGTGCGGGCAAAAGCACCAGCTTAGGTTTTCTTCAGGAACTGCTCGAGCACGCCGGCATTGCCACGGTAACTACCCGGGAACCGGGAGGAACAGAAATCGGTGAGCGGGTGCGGGCAATCCTTTTGCACGCACAGGACCAGGCCATGTGCGCCGATGCCGAATTGCTGTTGATGTTCGCAGCCCGTGCCGAACATGTGGACAAACGCATACGACCGGCGTTGGCGGCAGGCACATGGGTGTTGTGCGACCGGTTCACCGACGCCAGCTATGCCTACCAGGGCGGTGGGCGCGGCATCCCAGACGCGAGCATCGCCGTTTTGGAAACCTGGGTACAGGGCAACCTGCGTCCCGACCTGACCCTGCTTTTCGATATTCCCACGGAGCAGGGGTTAAGCCGTGCCGCTAAGCGCAGCGCCCCCGATCGTTTCGAACGTGAAGACCCGGCATTCTTCGAGCGCGTGCGCCAACATTATCTGGCGCGCGCGGCGCTGAGCCCGGGGCGTACCCACATCGTTAATGCGGCGCTGAGCCTGCCTGAGGTTCAGGCACAGATACGCCGCATCGTGCAGCCCCTGCTGCCATGACACCCCCACCGGTATCCGCTCTGCATCCCTGGAATCGACCTCAGGCCGAACGGCTCATGGCCGCTCCACAGCGGCTTCCACATGCCTTGTTGCTCGCCGGGCCCTCGGGTCTGGGCAAAAATACCTTTGGATTACACCTTGCCCAGTGGCTGTTATGTGCGCAACCCGCACTCACGGGGGCCTGCGGCGACTGTCACGGCTGTCATCTGTATCGAGCCGGTGGCCATCCGGACTTGGCCTTTATTGGGCCCCTTGAGGACGGCAAGGCCATATTGGTAGACCAGATCCGCGCCCTGGGGGAGTTTCTCCATCTCACACCACATATTGCTGCCCGCAAGGTGGTGGTGCTGGCACCGGCGGAGGCCATGAACCTCAATGCCGCCAACGCCTTGCTCAAGCTCCTGGAAGAGCCCCCGGCCGGGTCCTACCTGATATTGATAGTTACACAGCTGAGCCGCCTGCCGGCCACCCTACGCAGCCGTTGTACCCGCGTGGAGTTCCGTCGCCCGGCACGGGACCAGGGCTTGGCGTGGCTGCAAACCCAATGGCCGAATCCGGGTGAAGCCGAATTACTCCTAGAATTGGCCCAGGGCGCGCCGTTACGGGCCTTGGAACTGGCCAAAACCGATTATCTTCAGCAACGCCTGCAGTTAATGGATGATATCCAGTCCTTAAGCATGGGTAAGACCGATGCCTTGGTGTGTGCCGCACGCTGGAAAACCCTGGGCGCTCGGCCCTGCCTGACCTGGCTCGAGGGTTGGATAGGCAGCCTGATTAAACTTCGCATGGCTCCGCAGGAGAATACCGGGATGGATGCCGCCGCCAAAGAGCGGTTGCAAGCCCTCCAGAAGCAGTTAAACTTGAAGCACTTATTTCAATTTCTGGAGAGGGTGGTGGAAAGCAAAAATCTTCTGAGCGGGCCGCTGGATGAGCTGCTGCTACTGGAAGACCTGCTGATCCGCTGGACTCGACTGACACGGCACTGATCCCCCATGATTGATAAACTCAAGCCCATCCCCATGCCGGCCATGGCGCGCCCAGGCGTGTTGTCTCTAACGATCAAGGACAAAAGCGCCTTGTACGCGGCCTACATGCCGTATGTGCGCGGCGGCGGAATTTTTATCCCCAGCACCAAGACCTACAAACTGGGCGATGAAGTCTTTATGCTGTTGACCCTGATGGACAGCAAGGAAAAAATCCCGGTGGCCGGCCACGTGGTCTGGGTAACACCGGTAAACGCCCAGGGCAGCCGCGCCGCCGGCATCGGCATACAATTCAGCGAAAAGGATTCCGGCGCTGCACGCAATAAAATCGAGGGCCTGCTCGCCGGCCAACTGACCTCCGACAAACCTACCCATACCATGTGACATGTCTAGCCTGGTTGATTCCCACTGTCACATCAATTTCGACCCCCTCGGAAAACAGCTGATCCAGATACTTGAGAACGCCCGTGACCAGGGCGTGGACCATATGCTATGCGTGTGTGTCAATCTGGAGGATTTTCCGCAGGTATTGGCGCTGGCGCAGGCACATGAACACATCTACGCCTCGGTCGGCGTGCACCCGGATTACCAGGACTGCCGCGATCCCAGTGTGGACGAACTCGTGGCCTTGGCGCAGGACCCGCGCGTGGTCGCCATTGGTGAAACCGGTTTGGATTATTATCGCATTAGCGGTGATATGACCTGGCAGCAGGAACGCTTCCGGCGCCACATACGCGCCGCCCGTGCCAGCGGCAAACCCCTTATTATTCATACCCGCGCCGCCGCGGCCGACACGCTGCGCATTATGCGCGAAGAACAGGCTCAGGATATCGGCGGGGTCATGCACTGCTTTACCGAGGACTGGGACACGGCGCGCGCGGCACTGGATCTCAATTTTTATATCTCCTTCTCGGGCATCCTGACTTTTAAAACCGCCGAGGCCCTGCGCCAGGTCGCCGTGCAGGTGCCGGAAGACCGGCTGCTCATCGAGACCGATTCGCCTTATCTCGCGCCGGTACCGCACCGCGGCAAAACCAATGAACCCGCCTACGTGCGGCATGTGGCCACAAAACTGGCGGAGCTACGGCAGTGCAGCTTCGATCACATTGCGGCGGTCACAACGCGCAATTTTTTCACGTTGTTTACAGCGGCTCAGGCCTGCAATTTATTAGAGAAGTCACATTAATAAAAATGTATAACTAAATGATTTAAATTGTAAAAGATTGTTAATTTATTAGCGAATGTCGGTAAATTCCAATGCCGCCTCCAGCGCCTCATGGCGGTTGTAGATATGCGGCGAAAATCGTATGCCACCCCCGCGCTTGGCGCACACCACGTTGTGACTCGCCAGTTGTCGATACAAAATGTCGTTCTCGACCTGGGTATGGCGAAACGTCACAATGCCCACATATCGGCCTGGGGCGGGGGACGTAATGAGTTCCAAATAAGGACGCTGACGGATGGCCTCGAAGAGATAATCCGCATTGCCTAAGACACGCCGCTGGACCTCCTTGTGACCGATTTCCACTAGCAGTGTCAGACTCGCCGCCAGGGCGTGTATGCCGAGCATATTGGGACTCCCGCACTCGAAGCGCCGTGCCGTGTGCGCCGGTTGCCAATCACGGCGATCGAAATTCAAATAATCTTCCGTCATGTGCCAGCCGTACGCATGCAGAGCGAGCCGTTCGCGCCAGCGCGCGGCACAATAAAAGACGGCGATGCCTTCCGGTCCTAACAGCCATTTATGCGCGTCGGCCACGAGAAAATCGATATGCATGGCCTGCACGTCGTGGACCAGCACCCCCAAGCCCTGTATGGCATCGACACAGAAAGTCACCCCTTTAGCGCGGCACCCCTGACCGAGACGCGCGAGATCCAGACGCAGGCCGCTGGCATATTGCACCGAACTCACCGACAACATGCGGGTGCTGCCGTCCATGGCCGCCAGCAGCGCCAACTCCGGGTCTTCTATCCCCTGCACCGGCACACTACGCACTGTCACACCCCGGGCCGCCAGGGACTCCCACACGATGCGGTTGGATGGAAACTCCTGGTCGCATATCACCACATTGTCGCCGCTATTCCAGGGATACCCATGGGCGATGACCGACAGGCCCTCGGAGGTATTCTTGAGCAAGGCGATGTCGTCGGCGGACGGGGCATTAATAAAGCGGGCGAGGGCGGTACGTAGATCCTGCTCCGCTGCTAGCCACACCGGATAGTCGCGCGCGCCCATGTCCACATTTTGCGCGGCGAACTGGCGCACCGCCGCCCCGGTGCGCGATGGCCACGGGGCGACCGCCGCGTGGTTCAGATAGATATAGTTATCCGCCACGGGAAATTCCTGTTCCAGCAGGTCATCCAGGTGGGTCATGTAGTATCTCGCGGTAAAAGTAGCAACATTATTGATCCCGACCGCTCATAATGCCTAATGGTTTTTCTAATCTCTAAGCAAGGGATTTACAACCTCATGGGCTTAAATACCGGCTCTATTATGGATTGGCGGATGAAACTTGCCTCGTTCGCTATGATAACGAGAGCGGGAAAGGCGATCATCGACACATTAAAGATCGAGAAGTGCCGTATGCATTTAAAGACGTGGAAACCCTGGTACGGGATTTTTTTAATGACATCGTGCAAGCACGCGGAGGCAACGATGACTAAACGAAAGACACGAGGGGTCAAGATTAGCGTGCAGGATGCGCGCGCGGCCGGACAGGAGTTTGTTGAGGCGTGGAAACGCTCCGAGCGTGGCGAGGCTCCGTTACAGCCGATCGAGCGGATTTATTTCACCAAGGTGGAGACGCTCTTAAAGACGCTCACGAACCGGCGCGTGGAGCTGCTCCACGCGCTGCGCCGGCACGGCCCAATCAGCGTACGTGCGCTGGCACAACAGTTACGCCGTGATTACAAGAACGTCCACACGGACGTGAAAGCCCTGGTGCAGATCGGGCTCGTTGAATCGAACGAAGACGGGCGATTCTATGTGCCGTGGGATCGCATCTCGACCGAGATCGATTTGGCGGCGTAATCCTCTATCACTTTAAATAGGGCGTCACTTGTTAGAGATAGGGCACAGGAAAAGTATTCGTCCCCCGCCAGCGCATCGATTGGCGCTTATTCCTGCTTCAAAGGGCAGGCAGGATGGCAATCTCGATGCGGTTATTCAGTCGTGCTACTTGGTTCCATTCGCCGGCGGTTTGGACCATGATTCGGTCCGGGTAGGGTGCGAGCGGCCGGCTCTTGCCTAAGGAAACTACTTCGATCTGGATTTTATCGCCGGGCGCTGCTTCGGCGAGAAAGCGCGCGAAATCGGTAGACTGCCGCCGACCTAACAGCATGGCGTACTCCGGCGAATGGGTGACGACTTCACAGCGGCTAAAAGGTAGATTGCGCGGCGGTACACGATAGGCCCCCTGTTCATCGCGCACCAGGCAAAATTCCCCTACATGGGCATCGATGCGCACTTGGCCACGAAAATCCGCCGCCGCCAGGCGCGCCATGAGTTCGCGCATGCGGCTCAGGGTTTCGTCACCCAAGGGCAGTTGGTCGAAATCGTATTGCCCATGCAGGTTAAGCGCCCACGCTATGGTCTTGGCCAATGCACGCGCTTGTTGGTGGGCGACGCGCTCTTGTGCGGTGAGGGCGGCCTTAAGCCTATCGCTTTCATCGGCGCCCGCGGCGTGCTGAACATCGGACTTGAGTTTGGCATTCTCTTGTAACAATTCTATGCGCGTCTCGTCGGCTTGCCGGTACTGCATGAAATACCAAATGGCGGGCAGCAAAAAAAGCAAGGCATATAGTCCGCGTATCAGCCAGCTTGTCATTTCCGGACTTGGCGCTTGCTGGGGACTTAGACTCTCTCTGACCATGGGGGCCGCCGCGTCTGGCTCGCCCCTCACTACGTTGGGTTCTCGCCCCAAATCGATTACTGGCATACGTCGGCCGGAGGTCGGGCCGCGGGTAGCCGGCGGTTGCACCAGCGTTACAATGTCACTGGCCGTGGGTGCCCGTGTGCGGGTTTCTTTGGGAGGGGTGGCCCGCAGTGTTGCCTCCTGTTCGGGCTGAGGTTTAAATCGCCGTAGGATGCGTAGCAATTCAACCGGATCGATAGGCTTGCGCAACACATCCACAGCACCGGCCGCCAGCGCCTGGCCCATATAGGACTCGCCCTCGGTAGAGGTGTACATGACTACCGGGACTTTATTGGTACGGGGATCGCCTTTAAGGGCGCGCAAGGTCTCAAAGCCATCCATGCCTGGCATCATGTGATCCAGGAAGATAACGCTGGGGTAGAGGTTCATGCGTAAATAGTCGATCGCTTCGGAACCCGACTCGGCGGTTTCCACGGTCAGGCCATGGTCCTTGAGCATACGGCTGAGGGCCGCCAAGGCCACGCGGGAATCATCCACAACCAAGGCGGATTTAGCCATTATGCTCCCCTAAACATACGGTGATCGCGTTCTCGGGCACTTTACGCAATTTTAAAGTCATTTTTAGAACGTAGGTGGTCAACTCGCACTTTATACCATAGGGAAGGATAAACAATGAAACGATAAACTGCACCGAAGTGCTTAATGGAATTGCATTTTCTCGCGCGTACCCCATGGCGTAGTAAAGAGCTCAGCGATGTCATCAGGTCTTTTGAAACCGAGGCCGACCCTCAGGGTGCGCATAAATAAGGCCGTGAACGCCCAACGCTATGAAAGCCTCGCTAAGTACGTACAGGCGGTGCAAGCCAACGTGGGGGTAGTTCAGATGATAGCGGCGTTTGTGATCGCCTGGCAGGGCCTATCGCCGTGGGAGGGCCCGTCACGAGGGCGGGGCTTAGGCTGAGCTGAGGGTTGTAAGGGGACTTACGCCAGAGTTGGCGTACCTTGCAGGGCAAGTGATTTTAGTACTTCGCATAATGTATATTATGTAAAATAGACTGATTGGGGCCTAGGATGTCTATCTGCCAGGAAGATATTTGTTAGCTCTGCGAATACTCGTATTCGCCTACCGGGACAAGGTGTTATTACAGACACCAGGGCTTATCGATTGTGCTTGCGTTCTGACCAATCTTCTTCTTGTTCTACTGCGCCGGTGCTGTCTTGGCCCGCCTGCTCGCGCTTAATGCGAGCGTAGATTTCTTCGCGGTGCACGGGGATCTCTTTAGGTGCATTCACGCCGATACGGACTTGATTGCCTTTTATAGATAATATGGTGACCTCGACCTGGTCACCAATCATGAGGGTTTCGCCAACCTTACGCGTTAGTATAAGCACTGATAGGCTCCAGAAGTGATATTATGGGTGGCGCAGCTTAACCAGCGCCGCTGATGGCAAAACCCTGTTTGACTTTGATTCTCTTCCTAAAACAGCCTTAACTCTATCAAAGACATCGCCGCGAGATTATTAACCGGTTCGGATTATAGTATAAATTGTTAGTGTAGCGATACCACTTCCCGCAAGTGACCATGGAGGTACAACAATGCTGCAGTTCCAGACGGCACTCCTGCGTCGCATAGGGCGGCGTATAACGCCGCAACGATCCGATATTCTTGGACGTGAACAAGGCCAGACGATCCTTCGGGTGGTGGTCGGCATTGTGGTAGTAGGCTACCTCATTTTTCACCAGTATCCGGTATCCCTGCACTGGAATAGTACTCCTCAATGGCTGATCTTCGCGACCGTATTCATCGTGCTTTCGGCAATTTTGGCCATTACGGCATGGCGCGATCGCCACTCCCCCGCCTATCGTCGGATAACGGCCAATATTATGGATGTCACAGCCATTACATACCTGATGGTCAATACACCGGAGGCTGGCGCGTCACTGTTTGTTCTTTATCTGTGGATTACCATGGGTAATGGTTTTCGTTTCGGCTTGGGCTCCATGGGCATCAGTGCGGCGCTCAGTATCGCCGGCTTTACTTTAGTCGTTACCACAACGGCGCTCTGGAATGAACATAAAATGCTGGCAGCGGGTGTCATGGCGGCCCTGGCCTTACTGCCGGCTTACTCCGCACACCTGATCCGACAATTGCATAAAGCGCGCGAGCGGGCCGAAGAAGCCAGCGCCGCTAAGGGCCGCTTTCTGGCGCGCATGAGCCATGAGCTGCGCACTCCGCTAAATGGCATATTGGGCACCACCGATATCCTTTTGAATAATCGGCGCCTGACTAATGAAGACCGTGATTTGCTCGGGGTAGTACAGGAATCGGTTTCCGTTTCTCTGCGCCAGATCGACAGCGTGCTGGATTTCTCCAAACTCGAAGCCGGTAAGCTGGTTATTGACGTGGTAGATTTCAATTTGCACGAATTGATCAATACTACGGTACGCGTGGTAAGCCCTGCGGTTAGAGATAACAATTTACGACTGCTGGTGTGTATTTCGCCTAATGTCCCCTATCTCCTGATAGGAGACCCGCACCACTTACGTGAAATCATCTTGAATCTCTTGTCCAATGCCGTCAAATTTACCGCCTCCGGGTATGTGGTGGTGAAAGTAGATGTAGTCGAAACCCATGGCCACAATACACGACTGCGCTTTGAAATTCGGGATACAGGCATAGGCATAGCGCCTGAGGCACTGGAAAGAATCTGGGAGAGTTTCTCGCAGGAAGAAAGCGGCACTACACACCGCTATGGCGGCACGGGTCTGGGAACCACCATAGCCAAGCAACTTGTGGAACTCATGGGTGGCCGTATTGATGTCACCAGCGTCAAAGGCCGGGGAACTGCGCTTTGGTTCACTCTGCCCTTTAGGCTGCAGCCAGTACAAAGCGATGCCGTGCCCGCCGTACCAGGCGCAAAGATACTGGCCCTGATAACAGAACCACGCCTGACCGAGGAGATACGGCGGGCATTTGCCGAAATAGGCGGTAATGTCTTCTTTGTGTCTTCGGTGGCCGAAGCGGTGACGGCGTTTAACCGCGGCGTGCGCCTGGGAAACCTGTGGCACCTGGTATTGGTCGATGCACAAGTCAGCATAGGCCCAGATGGCAGCCACCGGGCCGATGCCCTGACCGACAAGATAACTGCCATGCAGACGTCAGTTTATCTGCTCACCGACGGGCCGTGCGATACCGAGCAATTATATCATTGGGGGTATACAGCGCCATTATCCCTGAAAGCAAGCACCATGGTATTGAGTCGCATCATCCATGCCTCGCCCTATTATACCGAGCGGCGGGCAGTGCCATCAGGCGTGGCACGCATCGAGCCGTGGGCTTGGGGCCCTAGCACCCAGTCCACACCCCGCATATTGGTCGCCGATGACAATAAAACCAATCGGCTGATACTCAGTCAGATACTGGGCGCGTCCGGTTATGAGGTGGAATGCGTGAGTGACGGCGACATGGCGCTAGACCGCCTGCTGAGCGGAAACTATAAAGCGGCGGTGCTCGATATGCATATGCCAGGAATGGACGGTGTGGAATTGCTGCGTCAATATCGCATGTTGCACGCCGGCGCGGCCATACCGGTGATTATGCTTACGGCGGATGCGACATTCAATGCGAAGCGCGACAGCGCCGATGCCGGCGCGGACGCGTTTCTTACTAAACCGGCGAAAAGTGAGATTCTGCTTTCAACGCTGGAGCGCGTAATACACGACCGGGAAGTTCGCGTGATTTCGAATATTTCCAGTTTCGCCGATGCCGAAAGAGCAGAAGACACGCCGGTACTCGATCTTGCGATCCTGGCGGAACTCGACCGGCTGTGCCGCGACCCCGAAAAACTTGCCGATGTAATCAAAAGCTTTGGCACTGAAGGCTGGGGCTTGATTAGCCAGATTGCCCGTAGCATAAGCGCACGCGACCATTCTGCTTGCGCAGAATGGCTGCACGCATTAAAGGGAAACGCCGCCAACGTCGGCGCAGTCCGGCTGGTGGCTGCCTGCAGGCAGGCCGAGTCCATGGGCGTGATTGCGTTCCGCCGGGAAGGCCCAAACTTACTGCAGAATATCCATGCCCAATTCGACGCAGCGCTGCTTGCTCTACAAGAGTTGATACCACCGGCCAGCGTTCCCGGACAAACCGGCCCTGTCTAAAGCGGCACCGGCAACTTGTAATACTATCCTGGTAAACGACGGATAGGGAGTCAGATTGAGTGCCCAGGGCACGCCGATCTGTATCGACATGGGTGAGTAATTGACGCTACGCCTAGCACATCAATCCTCTGCTGCGAAGTAAATACCATTATGAATGTATATGCCCCACTAGAGACCCGCGCGTATTAGGCTTGATTTTACCGGTATTAAATTCATGGGCTATCCAATCCCGCAGTAACTTCCAGGCCACGCGCTTGCCACCGTCATCGGCGCGTATAGGTTTTCCATCGACATCGTAAATTACTATAAAAGGTGTCCACCATATCTTACGCCCATAATCCCGAACCGTGCTTTCGCCCGACCACTGTTCGCCCAGGTCAATCTTGCGCACCGCGACGTCCTTGCGCAACTCGAGAAAACTCTCAAGGTCCTGATCAAGGCGTCGGCAATCCGGACACCTCTTCTGATGATAAACAATAATGGTGTAGTGCCCCGGCATGGCATAGGCGGAATCTTGTAGCGGGAGCTGACTGCGATCAAGCTGAACAAAAAGATTCGCGGGCATGGTCGCGGGAAGATCCGACGCCCTGCGCGTAACTTTATCTAGATCGGCAGTGCGAACAGCGTAATAGTAATACCCGGCAAACGCCAGCACGCCGAGTATAAGAAAATATAGCAAAAATTTAACGCCCTTCCGCCACACCCCTTGCCCAACCGCGCCGGCCGTCATAGATGCGACTCTTCACAGGATACCAGACGCTGATAGGCTGCACGATCATCGGTGCCCGCCATGCGTTGAAATTGGTCTAGAAGAGTTGCCAGCTTGCGCAATCGAAGGACTTTATCCATCTGCGCCAGTTTACGCTGTGCCGCCAATATCGACGTGTCCAACTCAAGGACGCGTTCCTGCTGCTTTACTAGATCTTTGTAACCAGCATGGTGCATGATGAAGGTCTGTGCAGGTCCCAGCTCTTTCTGCATGAAATTATAGAAATTGTATGTATAGGGGGCAAGTACCGCGGGCCAACGTTCGGCCAGATCCGTGCGTATCTTTTGCTGCAAGGGTTTAATGTTTTTCTTCAGGTCTATATGCTCGTTTTCAAACGCGGTGATATCCTTGGTGTGTTGTTTGTATGCCGTGCTTACCGCCTGTATGAGTTCCTGGCCGGTAGCGGGTAAAGCGTTGGCGACGGCCACTGTCTGCGCCAACTTGCTGTAGATATTCTCCGGCTCGCGCCCAAAACTCAACCAGCGCAAATACCAGGGCTGCCATTCCTCCAAATAGACCTCGCTGGTGGAGCGCGGCAAATCCGTGCTCACCGCATTTGCCATGCTGTAAAAATGCGCCTCCCGCAGGGAAACGAAGCCATTTGCATCCAGATCGGGGTTGGTGGCAAGCTTCTTGCCTAAACGCGTGCGTCCATCGAGGGCGGCAAAGAAAAAAGTGCTGTAGTCCCGGAAATCACCGATGTTAATGCTCGGCGTGCAACCTTCCGATTCACGATCGTCGGCGACGGACATAAAACCGCAGCGATTATGAGGTACCAGTTTGCGAGTAGCCTCTGCACCGGGATGCATAATGCGGGAAAAGCCGCCGGAGTAGCACTGGGGCAATATCAATCGCACGGGAACGATCGGATTTATCTCTGACAATATTTTTTCTAGATCGCGGGCCGACAACAAGGTATTACCCCATAGGCGGAGTGCATTACCTGCAACATCCGTATCATTATGCGTACCGTGGCCATAGAAAATAAATAACACCCGGTCGCCGGTCGCAAGCTGACTAAATTCCTTACGCAACCGCGCAACGAGTTCAGTAACGCGGGTCGTGCCGGTGACACCCGGGACGGTGTGGCTATAAAACCGCTCGCCATTGGCGTCCTGGGCATCGAAGACACGTGCCAGCGGTTGTAGTGTCGCCGGTGATTCAACCGGCCTCTGCCAGGAAAATATATCGCTCTCGGGTCTATCTCCATCGGTATAAAATATTTGTAACCGTGCCTTATCGGCGTGGCGCAAAATTACTTCCCGTTCCCATTTTACATTGAGCTCGATCTGGGCCTGAGAGCTATGCAAAGATGCTCCGCCACCGATCAGCCATATGTGGTCGATCGCGTAGGCCGTGGTGACGGGGAAAATGAGCGTCAATAACAAAATAGCATGACGGCCGTTCATGGTTTGATGTGTGCGCTTAAAACGCGCGCACCCCACATACCGACATGAAACAAGCCTGCGAGGATCGCGCCACAGAAAATGAAAACCGCAGTATGCCAGAGGTCCTGGCCATTAAGCAGGTACGAAAACAGCCAGCCACCCAGGCTCGCGAGCAATAGCAGGACGGCACCGCTCGAAAACCGCAGTCGTTGAAGTACAAGATGCGCCGGCAGCAGCATAAACACGACAATAACATAGGAAATCGGCAAAGACGCATACCAGTCGATCAAAATGATCATCAGAAGTTTATGCAGCGAATCGTAAGTCATGCTGAAGATAAAACTTCGATCTCCAACCGCTATGTCCGATAAAACAGCCAGCCCAAAAAAAATTGGGTAGACAAAAAGCGGAAGGATTCCCATAACCGCCAGCGCAGGTAATTTTCTCATGGGTGTAAAATACCTGAACAACGAAATCAATGGGGGAACGGAATCAATATTAGCCCGTGCCAACACGCGCCTCGGACAGCGTAAGTACTACTATCATCTGCCAGTTCTAGCACTCGCGACTAGCCTATTTCATCAGTAAATAATTGCCGATGGCTAAGGCATCCAGACCAGTAGAATAAAAACAACGTATGGCATCCACGGGAGACTCGACCATAGGCTCGCCCATAACATTAAAACTAGTATTAAGTAGGACTGGGACTTTACTTAGCTCGCCGAACTTGGTCAACAGTGAATGATAAAGAGGGTTGATGTCCTTGCGTACAGTTTGTAACCGGGCACTGCCATCGACATGAGTAATTGCCGGAATGACGCTGCGCTTTTCCGGGCGTACATCGCAAACCTTTAGCATAAAAGGAGTCTCGACCTTGGTCAGAAAGAATTCGTCCTTGGCTTCCACCGGAACGGACGGAGCAAATGGACGGTAAGCTTCCCGATGCTTC
Source organism: Gammaproteobacteria bacterium (assembly GCA_031416355.1). Classification (GTDB taxonomy): domain Bacteria; phylum Pseudomonadota; class Gammaproteobacteria; order Acidiferrobacterales; family UBA6901; genus JANNJF01. The sequence continues at coordinate 5,661 of JANOTM010000095.1, read as the reverse complement.
ACTTCCGCGTTTACCTTATCCTTCATATGCGCACGCGTAGGATCCGCCAGGATGCTGCGATTCCCTAAGGAGCGCGGGCCTATCTCCATTTTTCCCTGGAACCAACCGATGATTTTCCCTTCGTGTAGCAGTTTGGCAGCAACGCTTGCGATATCATCGTGCCACTGGCTGGGTAATTTCGCTTCATCCAATACTTTCTTTATCTGTTCGTTGGTATAGGCGTTGCCCACATAAGGGTCATCGTGCACACTAACACGCGGAAAATTCAGGATACTATTGTAGACATAATACGCCGCGCCTATACCTGTGCCGTTATCGCCGGCGGCGGGCATAACATAAATATCGTCAAATCCGCTTTCGCGGACTATCCTGCCGTTCATTACGCTATTCAGGGCGACGCCACCGGCGACAACTAGATAACGGCATCCAGTGCGCGCGCGCAAGATCCGGCATAACTGAAGTGCCTTTTCCTCCAACACCCGCTGAAACGCCGCCGCCGCGTTGAGGTGATGATCCTGAAATGGCTCGTGGCCTTTACGTGGCGCACCGAAAGTATCGTAAAATTTTTGCGAGCACCGACTGTGACCCCAGAACTGATAGTTAAAGTAAGACAGATCGATGTCGATCGATCCATTGCTATCGATAGTAATAATTTTATCTACGACATCATGAAAGACCTTGGGGTCGCCCAGTGGCGCGAGACCCATGGTTTTACCTTCATCGTAGTTGGGCTTGAATCCGCAAAACTCCGTTACCGCCTCGTAAAACGAACCCAAGGACATAGGAAAATAACTTTGATTGTATGAAGTTATTGTGTTGCCCTCGCCTTTCCCTAATAACGAAGTCGCCCATTCACCGGAACCGTCCAGCGATAGCAATGCAGCGCTCTCATACGGCGAAACAAAAAAACTGCCGGCCGCGTGCGTCAAGTGGTGAGGGACAAAGTAAACTTTAGGTCCGCGTTTGCGATCTGGCCAAATAGAGTTGTACCATTCCCAAAGCGCCTTTTGCTTGTAGCGCGCCCGGATGATTTCATGGCTAATAAACGGCTTGGCCTTGGTTAAATTGCGCAGGCCATACCATAACTTTGCGGGCCAGTGGAGCGTGGGTTTTATGGATACCGCAATGCAGTCGATATCCTCGTATCTCAGCTTCGCGACTTCCAAAGATTTCTTTATGGAAAGCGTCGGAAACGCATAGGTGTGCTTAACTCGACTCAAGCGCTCTTCTTCGATGGCTACGATAAGCTTGCCGGCGCTGACTATGCACGCGGTTGAGTCGTGATAAAAATAATTGAGACCTAATATGTTCATGGCTATCCAATAATATTGTGAGCGGTTTAGAGAGTTAGTTTTTCTATTTCAAGTTGCCGCATAACGGCCTAGCTTAACACGATAAATATTCGACATGTACGTGGTTTAAGGAGTGAGCGCCTTACGCCTGCGCTCCCATTGTCGTTGCAGATCGTGCTTTAAATTCCGCCCATGATTCTTCGCCTTCTCAAGAAGATAAGCGGCGATACCAAAAAGCGTGTAATTAAAAATATAGCTTTCATGGACATCTAGTCTTTCCGGTGCCCAGCTGTCATTCCAATCAGCGCCCGTGATAAAACTTATGTTTTTAATTTTAGTGCTCGCACAACAACGCTGAATTAATTCGTTCAGCAAGACATTTCCCGGGCCGATGGCACGATATTCATCGCTATAGCCTATCTTCAGCAGATACAGAGTATCTCCGACTGTCAAACAAAACTGGCTTGCAATGCAGTTCCCATCCACAATGATGAGATTGATAGAACATGCGTTATATATCGAGAACTCATGCATCAGCCTACGATAAAACCCGACTTTATCTTCGTACAACTGAATAGCACTCCCGGTTCCGCTGTCGCCTTTCCAGCTAGCGGCCTCCGCGTGCAGAAAGTGCTTAAACGCCTCCTCCATCTGCTGGGGATCGGAAACAAATCGGTATTCCACATCACCAAGTTCACCGATCTTCTTGGTCTGGCGCCGGACATTGCGGCGAAAATGCCCCGACAATCGACCTATGACGGTTTCATAATCCGCGTCACACCGGATATATTTACTGTAATGATGTAAAATAGATAAAGACAATGGTATGCGCGCCGACCTTAGAGCATATAGCGCGCATGAATCCACCAGTGTATCTTGCAGTCGGAGCATATCCCAAGCGAGCTCCTTGCGCTCATTGAGCAAGGCTATCAACCACTCCAGCATATGGCTATGGACAGGCGTTCTTGCGAAAACAAAATCGCAAACACCCATATCGTTCGGCCAATAGATCTCCCACGTACGCAGCCTTAATCCATATCGCCGAATAACTACCTGTTGTAGCGGGAATATAGCTATCGGCCGATCGGCTTCGGACGCAAGGACGAATACGATCGACTCCGGATCAGGCTCGGTGTTTTCCAAACGGCTTTTATACCAACCATAATAATGGATAAATCGTGAATCCGGCAAATTTTCTTGCAGCGCGCGCCAACTGGCCTCCAACGCCTGCAGACCCCCTCTTCCGCGAAATATCTGGGCTTGGCGATCTATATTTTTATCGTGCAAAGTCATGGGTGCCGGAGAAATTTCAAACCACTTTTTTACTAGGCGCAAACATAGCGCGCCCGCCCAGCCGGCACAAAACCAGCATTATCTGCCATTGCATCGGGACTCGGTGCAGTGACGGCCCATGTCCATACGCGTGCAGGATTATTAGTAACCCCAGGATTAATCGTCACCCTATTTCAGATGCTTGCATAAAAATATCTCCCATTTTTTCAACATGACATCGCGTCACGCCTTGGTGTGTCGGCAGAGTTAGAATTCCGCGGGCGAATAATTCTGCATTGGGGTATCGCTCACGTCTTTTGAACATCTTATCCAATCCCGGGATATCGGGCAACGCATGAGGATACATCTTGGACACGCCAAGCCCCGAATCACGCAACCGCTGATAAAGGCGTTCACGCAAGTCGCTGTCGGTAACCAGTAATGGATAGCGCAACAAGCGTGCACGCTGCCTATTCTGGGCCAAGCGCGTCAGATCCACTATCGCGGCAGCATTGACCCTGGCGAGCATGGCGCCTATCCATTCCTGCGCACCATGGTAACTGCGCCGGTAGAGTCCGATATTCGCAGCCAGATGGGATTCTACATGGAAACTCGCCGGCGCGATATTCAGTAAGGGTTTAAACCTTGTGGCTCCGATATGCAGGAAAGGCAGGCGCGCGGCCAAGCCATAGACATGGGGTGAAAGCAAAGTGTTATACAGCCTAATTTTACATTGTGCGGATAAGCGGCCAGCTGTACTGGACGTGGCCGCAGGCGCCATGCCCACAAGACTGACGTCAAACGATTTATCGCGATACAAAACAGCACCGCCACCGAGCAGACTCACGGGTTTTCCGCGGCCAAAACTCTGTATAATCAAGTCTCCGCGGATAAGCGAATCACTAACGGGATTTAATAAATACTGAGCACTATCTTCGATCAAAAGCATATCGGCGTTATCGGCAATCTTGCGAAGATGCTCCATCCTTTCTTCTACACCTAGGAAATTTACACTGATAATTGCGACACTGCGCGCGGTAATTTTTTGCAACAATTGTTCATGGTCTAGCCACGGCGTGTTCTTATGCAGATCAACCAGTACCGGTTTAGCGCGGGCATGCAAAACCGCGCTGATCAGATCTGGGCACCCATATGCAGGCAATAATACCTCCGGTGCCGCATTGCTGCGGCGCGCGACAGCGATTTTCACGGCCATGGCTAACGCGGCGGTACCAGAATGAAATAAGCGGATTTTATAAGGTTCGAATAGGCTTTCGATGGAACATTTTTGAGGCTCGTCTTGATAGAGCGAAATTCTATTGCCCACAGGCGGCAGCATATAGAACATTTAGCGCCTCGACGGTTCCCAGGTAGTCATGCGCTTGCCAAGTAAAAACACCACAGTAGCATGCACTATGGCCATGTTCGCCTGCACAAAGAAAAACGCGAGTTTCACAGCTGACACATTTCGAAGTGGCTTGGAAAGAAATCCCGCCGCTGCCAATCCGTAAAATAATATTTGAATAATCAGGCTAGCGCGATATACCCAATGTATATCATAGATGGCGATATTTGCCGCGATTGACAAAAGTAAAAACCAGGGGACCAGCCAGCGCAGTATTTTATGACTCCATACCTGGTACGAAAATAGGCCAAAGCGAAAAGGATTTAACACCTGGGGCGCGACAAAAATAGCCGTTATACCACGGATCACGGTTCGCAGCTTCCTTTGATATTCACGCTGGGTGTCCTTTATATCCGCATAGTAGCCATGTACATCGGGATCGGATACAGCAACATAGCCTTGACGCGCACTATTCAATGCAGTGTTGAAATCGCTCGGTACATTAATATCCCAGTCTTTGCAAACAACACGGCGTGCCGCAAAAAAAGACCCGCTTAGTCCAACAAGGCTATTGGTAGTGGATTCCAGTCTGCGCAACCACATCTCATATTTTACGTACGCCCCCTCACCTATCACCTTGCCGTTTTCGCTGACAAACCTATCTTCGCTTGAAACCGCTCCTACCTTTAAATCCGCAAAGTTTCGGACAATCAACCGGATTCCATCATCGGGAATTCGTGTGGCCACGTCTGAGAAAACTAATACGTCGCCGCGTGCTGCTTGTATAGCATGCCACTGTGCGTATTCCTTTCCTTTTCTTTCGCTGGCTCTGACTAACTTTATACCACGTGATGCGTGGTTTTTTACGATTTCATCGGTGGCATCCGAAGATGCATCGGAAGCAACTATGATTTCCAATTTTTCGGCTGGATAATCGATCTGTAAAGTATTCTTAAGTTTCTCGACGATACGTTGCTCTTCGTTATGCGCTGTGATAATCATGCTTACGGTAGGCAGTTCATACGCAGCGGATGCCATCCATTTTCGCCTGGGCGGAAGCAATAAGAGTGTAAGCGGATAGAGAAAATAGCTATAGATGCTACCCACCGCTGCCAGCCAAAAAACGAGCTCCATATTGCCTCCAAAAGTATCAATGTCTGTCGATAATACATTACGCGATCGGCTGATCAGCTGTTTAATACCTGTAGATACAGGTTCTCAATATTTCGCGCATATCTTTCTGCGTCGTATATTTCCAAAACCTTTTTCTTTGCACGCGCGCCCATTTCATGGCGAAGCTCATCATTCTGAAGTAACTTGCTGATCATGGATGCGAGTTTACGGGTATCTTTTGGATGGACCAAATAGCCATCATGTGCATCGTCAATAATTTCCCGTGGTGCGCCCAGACTGGATGCAATAACCGGCACACCATAGGCCATTGCTTCCGTAATCACGAGCCCAAACGGTTCTGGCTCTATCGAAGCGTGCACAACTACATCCACAGCGCTGTACAATTCCGCCACATTGCGCGCATATCCGGTAAAAATGACCCTGTCTTGCAGACCAGCTTGCAGCAAGAATTGATGCAGATCGCGCAAATACCCTTCTTCGCCATCGGAAATGTCGCCGATAATTAATGCCTTGGAATGATTGACTTCATGCAATACGAGCTGCGCTGCGTGTAGAAATTCCTTTTGGCCTTTCCACTCAACGATACGGCCGAAAATTCCAAATAGCTTTACATCGACC
>JANOTM010000094.1:0-3605 GCA_031416355.1 Gammaproteobacteria bacterium | reverse complement strand
AGAGCCGGCCAGTTACGTCTGAAGGATCGCGCGCGATGGACGGATCGAAGATTCCGCGGGCACCGACGCCGGAAAAAGTAATTCGCTCCGGGGACGACGGCACGGGCGTTGGTGAGTTACCGCCACCATTCGACGACCTGTGGCAAGCGATAAGGAGCAGAATCGCCCCGAGCGCGCACAACCCTACAATGTTTTTCAGTGTTTGTTGCATGAGTCCTCTCCCTTGCTGGAGTCTAGCAAAAATTTGAGCGTCGCGGGCCTGGCGGGTTTGATAGTACGTGGAGTTATGCCTGTTTGTTGAACAAGGTAAGAGTGGACCGCTTGTAGGGATTAAAGAGCCCCGGTAATGAGAGCGGAACAGCCAAACCATTTCGAAATTCGCCAATTTCTCTATTATAGCCGTAAACCGGGTCGCCATTTGTAGGAAATTGTAACCGGTTATTGCGCTTGAATATGCCCATGGGCGGATGGCCATATACATGGAGGTTTACCTAGCTATTAGGTTGACCCGGCACAACTGTGCCGGCCCATGGGCCCGGCGGTGTGCGCCGTGGTTGTCTTCGTTCACGAACAACCGTGCCCCGCGTTATGGTAGACGTCACACATGGTTACAGATCGGTACAAAACCGCCACAGACAATCCTGCCCGCTACTTCTATCTTGAGTCGCATGTTCAATCTCAAGAATTCGGGAACCCGTCATGGTATCGCTCGCCCGCGCTAGCTTACGCTATGAAGCCAACCGCTTCCTCCCGGCCGCGCTGGCGGTGGCGTTTTCGGGTCTGCTGATGCTGGTGCAGCTGGGTCTGCTGCTCGGCATGTTCGGCACGGTGTCGACGGTGATCGACCACGCCAAGGCGGACCTGTGGGTAGGCTTTGCGGCCACGCCCAGTTTCGATCTCGGCCGCCCCATCCCTGTGCGCCACGAGACCGCCTTGCGCATGCACCCGGAGGTGATGGCGGTGGAGCGCCTGATCGTCGGTTACGCGGATTGGCGTAACCCAAACGGCCAGCCCACGGTTGGCATGCTGGTCGGCATCGACCCGGGCGAGGAAAGCTTGGGCGCGCCGGTGTCGTTTACTCCTGAGCAGCGCACTGCGCTGACGGAACCGGGCGCGGTGATCGTGGACGAGGCGGACGTCGGCAAGCTCGACGCGCGCGTGGGTGAGGTCGTCGAAATCAATGGCCGCCGGGCGCGCGTTGTGGGCTTGAGCACGGGGTTTCGCGGCATCGGTGGCGTCACAATTTTCTGTTCGCTCTACACGGCCCATCTGTTGCTCGGCCCACAGCAGGCGGATGCCGACTCGGCAGCCTACCTGCTGGTGAAGTTACGCGATCCCAGCGTCGCCGAGCGCGTGCGCGATGACTTGCAGCCACGCGGCGAACACCCACCGTATAAAGTATGGACCGCGCCGGAATTTTCGGCCGGGTCGCAGCTCTATTGGCTGCTGGAATCCGGCGCCGGCGCCAGCTTCGCGTTTTCATCTACGCTCGGTCTCGTGGTCGGCATCGTTATCACCAGCCAGACGCTCATGGCGGCGCTCATCGCTTCACTGCGCGAATACGCCACGCTGCGCGCGCTCGGGGTGTCGCGCCGGCGCTTGAGTGCCGTGGTTCTCGAACAAGCGTTCTGGATCGGCGTGCTCGGGCTCGGCATCGCCGGTGTCGCGAGTATTGCTGTCTGGATGGCGGCCAACGCCTATGACGTCGGCATGACGTTTACTTGGTGGGCGGTACTTGGTACCGGCGTCATCACTTTGGGTGTAGCACTGGGCGCGGGTCTGTTGGCGCTGCGCGCACTCGCGCAGGTGGAACCCGCGGTGTTACTACGATGAACACGCCCACTATCGCCGATGGGATCGAGGCGAGGGGCGCAGGCCATGGAGGGCCTGGTTGCGCCTTCGCCGATGGGATCGAGGCGAGGGGCGCAGGCCATGGAGGGCCTGGTTGCGCCTTCGCCGATGGGATCGAGGCGAGGGGCGCAGGCCATGGAGGGCCTGGTTGCGCCTTGTCACGCCAACCCACGATCACGGCACGCGCGCTTGAGCGTTCGTTTCAAACCGGCGCCATCGAAACCCCGGTGTTGCGTGGCGTTTCCCTGGATATTTTTCCGGGAGAGCTGACGCTCATCATGGGGCCGTCGGGCTCGGGCAAAAGCACGCTGTTAGCCGTGCTAAGCGGTTTGCTGAAGCCAAACCATGGCGAGGTGCGCGTGCTCGATAACGACTTGACGGCCTTGGACGACGACGCCTTGGACCGTTTCCGGCTGGAAAATTGCGGATTCATTTTCCAGGGGTTTAATTTATTCTCCGCGCTCACGGCACTGGAACAAGTCCTGCTGGTGCTGCAATACGCCGGCGTCACCGGAGCGGCGGCGCAGGCGCGCGCCGAACAGGCGCTGGCGGAGGTGGATCTCACACCACGCGCTACTCTGCGCCCGCTGGAACTCTCCGGCGGCGAGAAACAGCGTGTGGCGATTGCGCGTTCCCTGGTAAAGAACCCGCCGCTGTTGTTCGCCGACGAACCCACCAGCGCGCTCGACAGCCATAACGGCGAGCGCGTGATCGCGTTGCTGCATCACGCCGCGCGCACACGCAATGCCACTATCGTCATCGTTACCCACGACCCACGCCTGCTAAAGCACGCCGATCGGGTGTTGTATTTGGAAGATGGCGTGATCACACGTGACGAATGCGCAACTTCCCGTTCACCTGGAGCGTCGTCATGAACCGATTGCATATCCGCTTTTCCTGCATGCGAAGTTATGTAGGGTGGGCATTGCCCACCATCAGGGGCGTAGTCTGGCGTGTTGCGGTGGGCGATGCCCACCCTACAGCTACACTGGAAGCGCCATGATGAACCGATTGCAGGCCTGCTTTTCCTGGATACGTAGGCACCCCGTGATCAGCGCTATCGCGGCGCTGCTGTTGGTGGTAACGCTGCTCACGACCCTGGGCGAGCCACCCGCCGACAACACGCCTGCACCATCGTCGCCGTACGCAGCCGTGGCGCGTGGACGTGTGGACGTGGAAGGCGGGGTGATTCAACTGGCCGCACAGCGCGACGGCGTGGTCAAGACGGTCGCAGTGGAGGAAGGCGACCCAGTGCGTAAGGGCCAGGTATTGGCGATATTGGAAGATCAACAGGCGCGGCTCAACGTAACGCTTGCCGAGAACGAGCTTGCGGCCGCGGCGGCGCAGGTCGCCCAGTTCCAGGTGGAAAGGGAAACGGCGGCGCGCGAAGAAAAGCGTTTTGAAGATTTACTGAAAGACAACGCCGTGGCGCGCGCCGAATGGGAACGCACACGTGACCAGGTGCAACTGGCGGATGCGCGTCTGAAATCGGCGCAAGCCACGCACGCGGCGGCGCGCTCACGCGTACGCATCGCCGAACACGAAGTGGAGCTACGCACGGTGCGCGCGCCCTTCGACGGTCGCATCGTGCGCCGTCAGGTGCGGCCGGGCGACGGTGTCAGCACATTAAACGTCACGCCGATGTTCTGGTTTGCGCCGCAGACGCCGCGCATCGTGCGCGCCGAACTGGAAGATCGTTTTGTCGCGACGGTGACAGCGGGTATGTCGGCCGAAGTGGTATTGGAAACGGACGG
>JANOTM010000093.1:0-5935 GCA_031416355.1 Gammaproteobacteria bacterium | reverse complement strand
GCCGTAGCATGCGCTGTACCTTGGCCGCCTTCTGGTCATCGGCATCGCCGGCCGATGCAGATCCCACTGCCGAGACAAGTAATATTGCCATCGCCACTTTATATATCGACATAATTTTCATAGAGACCTCTACCAGAATCGACTAGAATTTCGCGTTGATATCGAGCTGCAGGACATCGACCGCGAACGGAAGTGTTATCGGCAAATCCAACGGCCCATCGATCTCGTCCGCGCTCAGCCAGCGTAGGCTCAGCCAGGTATTGGCCGCCAGCCCGTAACTACCCCCCAATATCCAGCCCTTGGCATCGGTGCCGCCGAGATGAAAGTCGGAATCGGTAAAGGCATCGAGTACCGCATCGCGCTCCAAATACTTGTAGGCCATGGTGAATTGCCAGTCGGCACGCTTCTTCATGGCCGGTGCGCCGACCGCGAGTTTCACCTGATAACCGCTGGTCTTGGGTTCTCTATTCAAGCCCGTGCGCTGCAGGATTTCCTCTTGATCGTATCCGACGTTTTCGACAAAGTCTCCGGTTAGCACCACGTGCACCGGATCGAAGGCGGCCATGTCCCAGGAGGCCGTGAGGTTCAGCTCTTTGAATTCCGATGCAAGCGCGAACAACCCGCTCGTTAAGAGGAGATCGTTACGCATGTGGAACATCGAATTTCCCTTCTGCACGAATTGCGGCGCCAAATAATCGAGCAATGCACTATCAGTCCGTTGGCCGCTGATGTGGCGGTAGTCATAATAAGCTAGCCCCACCTTTACGCTGTGGGCTGTGGAAAATTTCCAGTCAAACCCGGCCTGTGCGCCAGTCAAATATTTGTCGCTGTCAGACCGTTCTATCTCCTGCATGGGAAACCAACCGAACGTGCCGAAACCGGTAAGCCCCGCACTCAGTCGAGGCTTGATGGTAGCTGCAAGACCGTCGAAATTCAGGTCTTCGTCCCACACCAGATCAGTACTGAACCACGGATTGGGAATTTTTCCGCCCCATATCGTTAACCCCGGTTTCGGGTCGAAGCGTAAATAGGCGCGATCGAGAACGATGGTATTGTGATTAAACGTATTACCCAGCGTCTGGTTGGTGGAGACAGGGTCGCCAGTGCTGCCGGAGGCCAAACGCACACCGGCCTCGAGCTTATCGTTGACCTTCGCCAGCATGCCGAGGCGCGCCCGCAGGCGAAATCGATCCCGGTCCTCTGTATCGTTTACGAAGGCATTCACGCCAGCGTTTGTAAATCCTCCAGCGGAGTTGATCGCCTGATAGTTGAGCGTGCTTCCTAAATTTCCCGTGGGAAACAAATCCTGCTCATAGCGCAAGCGGATGTCGCCTTCCCACTTGATCCGCCCCAGCCATTCGGGCAACGTGCCGGGATCGCCCCAGCGTTCCTGCTTGGCCTGGGCAAGCACCTCCTGCTTGATCTGCTCGCGCATTTCATTCTTGATGGTTTCCGGCACATATGGGACGCGAACGACACCAGGTTCTGGTTTGGTAGTTGCTCCCGGGGCGGTCGCTGGCTCCAGTTTTTCCGCCTCGCGCAGCAGGGCATCGGCCTTCTCCGGCGTAAGTACGCCCTGCTCCACCAACAGCCGTATGAGCTTACGCGTTGTGGGGTCCACGGGGGACAGGTCGCTTTTTTCCGCCGACCAAACTGGCTGGCTGAGCAATGTGCACAACAGAGCGGCGACGCTCAATTTTTTATTCACGGTCATAAGGGTCTTCTAGATGGAGGATAGCGCGACAAAAATCCTGCGTTTATTAGCGTGAAACAATTCGCAGTCTGACCGGTTGCTTCAAGTCAGCCGGCAGCTCGCTGCCCAGGGGCTCGACCTTGGACAGCGCGAGTTTAATGGATTGATCGAGGTCGGCATTACCCGTCGAATCGGTAAGTTCAAAGCGTTCGACGCTGCCATCCTGCTTAAGCCAGAGTTTGATCTGCACGTCATAATTGGCGGTGCGCGCCTTTTTGTTGGCGGATAACACTTTTTTGATCGAATCTTGAATACGGCTGGTATACCAGGCAAAGGGACCACCGGCACCCAAGAGATCGCGTCCACCCTTGCGCGCGCTTAACTGGAATCCATCGGAACCGTTACCATCGGCATCCAGACCGAGATCACCCGGCGGGGGCGCGTCGTCCTGCGCCACGGGTTGCGGCTCGGAGATATTCACTTCTTCCTTGATCTGAGGCTGCGGCGGCTGTTCGATCTGCGGCGGGGGTGGCAGCAAGGAGATTTGGTGCACGACCTGCCTTATTTTTGGCGGCGGTCCCGACAGGAAATTACTCACAATGGCATAGACCACGCCGACGAGCAGCAGGGTCAAGCCAGCACCAAGCAAGTATTGGGGGCGTAGAAAAAATAAATGGTTTGAACCTAGGCGCCGTCTGCCGAGATTCGCATCAACGTTAATATCCATAGTCATGTTAGTAACCCCTGGATCATTTTACGAGCCTCTGGGTGACCAGGCCCAACTGCGTGATATCGAGACGTCCCATTAGGTCCAGCACTTGTATCACCTTCTCGTACTGCACCGCGGCATCGCCCTTGATCACCACCGGCAACGCCGGGTTCGCGGTTTTATATTGGCGTAGTCGGGCTTCCAGCTCGTCCATGGTTACCGGAAACGTATCGAGATAAATCGTGCCATCGGCCGCCACCGTAATCGCCTTGGTCTGCGGCTTGGCGAGACTGGGCATGGCACTGGCCTTGGGCAGGTTCACTTTAATGCCCTGCACCGTGGCCGTGGCCATGATGATGAAAATCACCAACAACACGTACGCCAGATCGAGCATGGGCGTGATGTTGATGTCGCTATAGGGCTCGTTTTCGGCCTGCGTCTTCATAGTTTATCCTCACGTCGGCGGCGTATTGTTCGGCTATTTTGCTGATGAACTCGTCGATAAAGACCTGCATATCGGCGGAGACATTCTTGACCTGCGAGACGATGTAGTTGTAACCAAAGAGCGCCGGGATGGCGACCACCAGACCCGCTACCGTCGCCACCAGAGCGGCGGCGATACCAGGCGCTATGGCGTTGATATTGATATCGCCGCTGGCGGCGATGGCGGCAAAGGTAATCATCACGCCCACCACCGTACCCAGCAACCCTAGAAAGGGTCCGCCGCTGATAGCGATAGTCAGCAATACCAGCAGGCTGTTGAGCTTTTGATTTTCACGCACCTGCGCGGCGTCGAGGCTGGCGCGGATGGCATCGATGGCTTGGGGCGTGAGCGTCATGCCGCGCACCACACGCGTGTCGGTGGCACCGAAGCGATGTTTGAGCTCCTGCACCCCGACATGATACACGCGATAAATCGGTGAACTCTGAAAGTGATCATGCGCGCCGGACAAGGCGCGTTCGAAATCCGATTTTTCGGCCTCGCCTTTTGCGTCCTTGTCCTGATCATTGTCTTGATCCAGGGCCCCGGGATCGCGGCTGAGTTTCTGAAAGGCCTGCACAAATTTGCGATTGTCCTTGAGTATCACGCGCAGGGTAAGAAATTTATTCGCCATGACCCACCAACTCATAAAGGCCATCACCACCAGCATCGCGATGACTACCCATCCATCCACGGTAACGGAGCGCAGTATGGTACCGAAGTGTGAGGTGCTGCCACCCTCCTCCTCGGCGTCTTCCCCCGGCAGCACGAGTTTGGCATCGGTACCCTGGCCTTGGGCCGCGGCCTTGATCCAGTCGGCACTGCGCACGCTATTGGAAATCTGTACCTCATCGATCTCGCCGGTAAAAAAATTTCCGCCGCTGGCGGATGCGCCCAATAGCGTATCCCCAGCGAGCGCCGGAGTGGCCACGCTAAGCACCGCGACCTCACGTCCGTCGACATACACGGCCAGGCGCGGACCGCCGGTGATGGCAAGGTGATGCCAGGTGCCGGGCACCAGTGCGCCGGTGCGCGGTGTATCCTGGGTCTTGCCGCCGCGGGTAATGCGCGCATAAACCTGGGTCTGATCGATGTGGAGACTTACGCCGTCGGTCCCGTCCTGGCGAGTGAACAGCACGGCATCGCGTTGCGGCGCGGGAATTTTCACCCAAGTAGAAAACGTAAAACCGGTATCGCCGTCAAATTTGAGCGAAGCCGAGGCCGGAATGACGATCTTCTGCGCACCGTTAAACCCGACGCCGGCACCGATGAGGGATGCCGGACGGTGCTCGGCGCTGGACAACACGGCATTATTCCCATTGGCCGTTTGATCCTTGGGTTCGCCCGAGGCCTCGAAGTGATACACCGCGGCATAATTGGCGTCATACACCGCCTTGGCGTCCTGGCCGCTCGCGGCCGCGGGATCGCCATATTTCATCCAGATAAAATCCGATTTGGTGGCGGCGGTCAGTGTGGGCACTTGCACCCAGATCAGGGCAAGTTCGTTGAGCGCATCGAATTTTTCAAGGTGATACGGCAGCGGGGTTTTTTCGTCGGCGGCGAAAAAACGCAGGTCGGATCCGTCTTCCTTCATGTCGAGGAAATGCGGGAAATTACCGGTGTGCAGGCGTACGAGCACCGGAACCTGGTGCAGATCCTCTTTAAGATCTGCGCCGGATTCCGCGCTGTTAAGGTTTATTTTCTTCTGGCCCGACCAGTCTTCCGACCACGCGGTATGGGTAAACAATACGAGTACCGCGAATAACACGTACACCTTGGACATCGTTCATCCTTATGATGAGGTTGCGGCTCAACATGTAGCGCTAACGGTTAGGCCCGTATCCTACGGATGAAATATGACAGATTCATGGCAACTTTATGACGTACGGGCAGGACCCGTCATACAGACTTTTTGCGCCTCAGCATACCCGTCAATCCCAATAGGCCGGACCCCAACAGCCATACGGCGGCAGGCAACGGTACCGGCATCACGCCATCAGTGCCGGCCAAGGGTGTGCTTACTCCGATGTTAAAACCGGCATCGACGACCCCGTTGCGGTCCAGGTCCCACAATAGTGCAAGCGTATGATAATAAGGACTGTTTACCACTGGATTGCGTGAGCTAGAGGCAGCGATCGGGATGTAATACCATTGGTCGGCGTAGTCAGCCGGGTTCGATATACTGAATATCATGTCATCGCCGGTGTTGAACATATTGTCGAAACCCCGGTCGCGTAACGCAAAATCCACCATCGTGCCGCCGGCAAAGGTATAGCTCCCGAAAGTGGTGCCAAACTGGTTGGTGATCAGGCTATAGCTGCCGCCTGTGACAAAGCCAAAGTCATATTTCGCAAGAGGGAGCGTGGCATCAAGCGCCTTGATGTTCACCGTAACGTTGGAATCGAGTCCGTCCACCATTAACACCAGCCCGGGACCGTCCACCGCAAGGGCTGGCGTCAATAGTGCCGCGTAAGCACTGGATAACGGGCTAGCTAGCAGCAACGAACCTATTAAAGAAGCATAAAGATGGGAATTAATATGTGTGGATTTCATGGCGTTTCCTCTCCTAGTATCTTGATTTTTAAGATTGGTTTTTAATGCTTCCTTATGAAGCTTTGGCGTCTTAACTGACCCGACTGCTAAATAGTGCGTACCGCTTTTCTCCCTCTCCCTCCGGGAGAGGGCCGGGGTGAGGGCAAACCACGGCAAAACCGGCCCTCATCCAGTCCTTCTCCCGGAGGGAGAAGGACTGTGTAGCAGGCGGTGTGCACTATTTAATGGCCTCCTCAGTAACTTGGGAGCAGAGTGTAACGGCCCTGCATGTCGCCAAGATGTATAAGTCAAGAATTTCTGGTGAAATCGTAAACGTTGATCTTCCACGTAAATATCACCTTAACCACACACTATTACAGACGTGTGAATAATTTTTAAAGACTGCGGAACCTCCTTGATATTTTAAGCCCTTCTCCCTGTGGGCATAGGTATCTACACAAACCGGGTAGGGTGGGCATCGCCCACCACGCGCGCCTGCGGCCGGCACACGCTGGTGGGC
>JANOTM010000092.1:0-2849 GCA_031416355.1 Gammaproteobacteria bacterium | reverse complement strand
GTGAGCGTTTTTTGCGTAACCCACCAGGCGTTGCATAGCAACACAATGCCTTTTAATGAGTGCCTGGCGGCACGCCTGGTGGGTTACGGCACATACTGCGTGCCTCCACCCACCCTACGTGAACATAGAACTGCTTTAAGTAAGTGCCATTCGTCCAGTGGACCTTTTACCCGCCGAACGGGCGCAGACGATTTTCTGCGCCCGGGCGGGAAGTAGGGGTGAGGGACGGAGCTAGCAGTAAGGTCCGGTCATTGCGTTAGGAGCTCTTGCAAACGCAATCCGAATAAATGGGTACCTCTATCCCGCGAAAGCGGGAATGACGATTTTTAGAGATGCCCTAAATAAACCGCCAAGGATCTTTCATGAAATTTGAAATGAGATTTCTTTTTTTGTTTATATTTCTGGTCTGCGCCGGCCTGCTTGGCTACGCCGTTTATCTGCAGGAAGCTAAACACCTTTTGCCTTGCCCGCTATGCGTCATGCAACGCATCGCCTATTGGCTGGTGGGGCTCACGGCATTGGCAGCCTTTGTGCATAATCCACAAACCACGGGTCGTCGCGGATACAGCGTTGTTGTAGCGCTGTTCGCCCTCGCCGGAGCAGCGGTGGCGGCCTACCATAGTTGGCTGATCCGGCATCCGCAAGATTCTGGCTGCAGCATCAGTGCCGAGGAAACATTCATCAACTCCCTGCCCCTGGCCCAGGTTTGGCCTGGCATGTTCGCGGCCAATGGTGACTGCGCACATGTGGCGTGGAAGTTCCTGACCTTGACCATTCCTGATTGGTCGCTTTTCTGTTTTATTTTTTTCTTTGGCTTGGTGGTTTACGCTTTCTTTGGCAACGACCGGGGCCGTAAGGAAGCGAAAATAAATCCTGGAGTGTAGCCACCCCGCCGCCGCCCGCGTTGCGTGGTTAATGTTTCTTTATAACTCGCGCAACACCTGCAATGGCGGTTGCCGCAGGATAAATCGCGTGCCCCATACGCCGAAGAGTCCGACCCCCAGGGCACCGCCGCTGGCACCGGCCAGCCACAACCAGGGGTCGGGGGTATAAGTGAGCTGAAATACCTGGCGCGCAATGAAATATCCCGCGACCGTCGCCGCCAGCGACGCCAATACCCCGGCGAGCAGACCTAGCAATAAGAATTCCGACGCCAACCCTTGCAGCAACTGGCGCCGGCTGGCGCCCAAGGTACGCAACAGCGCGCCTTCATGCACGCGTTCGTCGCGCGTGGACTGAATGGCGGCGTACATCACCATGAGCCCGGCCAGCAGGGTAAAGAGGAACACGTATTCCACCGATAGGTTTACGCGCGCCATGATGCTACGGACGCGGGTCATCATGGCGTCGATATCGATAATGGTAATATTGGGAAACTGCCGCACCAAGGCACCCAGTAAATCGCGCTCCGCCGGCGGTAAATAAAAACTCGTAATATACGTCGCGGGATAATCCTCCAACACACCGGGCGGCGCTATAACGAAAAAGTTCGCGCGAAACGAATCCCACGACACCGTACGCAGGCTGGTGATGCGTGCGCGCATCTCGCGATCGGCGATGTTATAGGTAAGCTCATCGCCCAAACGCAGGCCCAGGGTATCGGCCAGCCCCTGCTCCACCGAGAGTTCGTGCTGTCCGCGGCCGGTAGCGCCCCACCACCGGCCGGCGACGATGCGGTTATCCACCTGCAGGGTATCGGACCAGGATAGATTGAATTCGCGTTCCACCAGGCGTTTTGCGTTATCGTCGGTATAGTCCTGCGGCCGTACGGCGCGCCCGTTAATGGCTACCAGACGGCCGCGCACCATGGGATGCAGCACCACCGGAAACTGCTCCTGCGTTTCCAGTACTTCCGCCATCCCGGCGCCTGTTCCCGACAGCGCTCTACCTCGCCCATCCATGGGCTCGCCGGCGCCTGTTCCCGACAGCGCTCTACCTCGCCCATCCATGGGCTCGCCTGGCGGTCGTGACGATACCTCGGGCGTACCCCGGTCGAGCGCGCGTTGCGCCAGAAACCGCTGCAGCAGGGGTACTTGTTCCGGCAGGATATTGATCAGGAACTGATTGGGTGCATCCGGCGGCAGGGTTTTCTGCCAGGCCGCAAGCAGGTCGCCGCGCACCAGGGTAAGCAACAACAGCACCATGATACCGATGCCGAAGGCCACCACCTGTACGACACTGGCGTGCGAACGGCGCGCAATGTTCGCCAGGCCATACCGCCAAGCCACGCCCACCCGTTGTCGCAACGACCCTAGCGCGCGCACTAACAACCACGCCGCAGCCGCGAGCATCAGCAGCGTGAACACCACACCACCCACGGCGTATGCCGCAAGCTTAACGTCTCCCGCCTGCCACAGGAGCAGTGCGCCCATGGCCGCGAACGCCGCGCCGTACACACTGATGCCGCGCGCCGGCATAGGGCCTAAATCCCGCCGCAACACCCGCTGCGGCGGCACATGCTTTAAGCGCATGAGCGCTGGCAGCGAAAAACCCGCAAGCGTGATCATACCCGTAAGCACGCCGGCCAGCGCCGGCCACGCCGACGGCGCCGGCAGCTTGCCGCTGACAAGATCCGCGAGCAGGCGCGCCAGCACCTCCTGCGCGACATAGCCGACGCCGCAGCCGGCCAGACTGGCGCCCACTCCGAGCACCAGCATCTGCACGCTGAACAGCAGGGTGATTTGATTTTGCGTGGCGCCAAAACACCGCATCAGGGCGCTGCTGTCGAGATGGCGCGCAACATAGCGGCGCGGGGGGGGGGGGCCCCCCCCCCCCCCCCCGAGAACCCGGAACCCCCCCCCCCCGCCCCGGGCACGGTGGGGGCCCCCGCGGGGGCCTGTTAGGTACCG
>JANOTM010000091.1:0-7382 GCA_031416355.1 Gammaproteobacteria bacterium | reverse complement strand
GCGGCGCGTGCCGTCCACGAGCTCGGCATCGGTGATGCCACGCGCGTCCATGCAGGTGGCGCACACGCCGATCTCGCCACCGGCGTGCACGATCATCTTGAGGAACGACTCGATGTGGTAGTAACCCTGCGGGATCTTCTGGCCGCTCTTGGCGCAGGCGGCAGCATCCGCAACCAGGAACACACGCACCGAATTGCCTTTGGCGGCATCCTTGAGCAGCTCGCGCGCCAGGCGCAGGCCGTTGTAGGAGCGTTCCGTGCCGTAGGGTGGATCGTTCAGCACAAACAGATATTTCATGACGACACCTCCGGCCGGTTGGCCATAAGCAAGTCTCTCCCCACCGTCTCATGCGGCCAGGCAAGAGATACACATTCAATTACCGCGATTCGTTCAAAGACTCGGCGTTGGATCTTTTCCGCCATGTCTGTCTTCCCCGTGTTGCTGACATTGCAGGCAGCGTTTGGCCGTTGGGTAAGCACGCAGGCGTTCAGGCGCGATCGGCTGGCCGCAGTCCACGCAGTATCCGTAGGAATGGGTGCCGATGCGATGCAGCGCTTCCTCGATTTCACTCAACGCGTCCGCCTCCCTGCCGAGACTGGCGTTGCTCAAAGCGGTCGATAACTCGGCGAAGGATTCGTCGCTCAGGCTGTGAACCGTCCCCGCGATATCCGAATATCGTTCGCCATCCGCTGTACGCCAAGCCCCACGCAAGTGCGTTTGCAACGCCTCGCGGTGAAGCCGAAGCTGTTGTTCGATATGTTTCAACTCTTTCTCGCTCAGTAACGACATCGACACCTCCCGCGGTATGCAATCCTTAAAGAGCGCTTATCAAAATGAAAGCGCACCGTACTTAACGGACTCTGAGTATCGGCCTAAATCGCCAGATAGGCATTGATCTGCATCAATTACCACTGTGGCGGAAACGCATCGCCGGGTAGCCACGGTCTGAATATACGACCGCTGGTAACTCTTGGGCGCTGTGTACCGTATTTTTCTGGCCCAAACATTGCGGCATTACGCCGCGGCATTCTCCCTACGTGAGCAACGCGAAGTGTTTTACTGCGTCGTCAACCATCTTCCATGTACACCATTTTGCGTAGTACCGGCCAAGATGGCTAGCCATATTTGACCCTCTGCCCGCCATGTCATGCGACTCCGGGCAATGCAGATTTAGAATCCGCGCGCAAAGCGCGCGGGCCGCATCACTACAAACCGAACTTGCTCACCGCCAAGCCGCGCTCGCTTATATGCTTGCGCAGCATCTCGGAATCGATCGCCTGCGGGTCGTAGGCGACTTCAAGCATGTGTGCATCCGTCTTGCTGAAGTGCGCCGAGACCACGCCGTCGCACCCCTGAATGTCGCGCTCGATGTTGGCGCGGTCCCGGGTCGAAAGATCGGCCGGTACGTGAAACATGATATCTGCGATGTCCATGATAAGCCTCCTGCCGTATGGGCGTTTGACTGCGTGTATGCCTCCGGGTTGCGACGGGTTACTCGTGCAATTCGCGCCGCGTGCGTTCGTACTCCTCCTTGCTGATTTCCCCGCGCGCATAGCGCGTCTTGATAATCTCGAGCGGCGTCTCGCCGCGCTGGGTCGAGGACGACCCCAGCCACTTGATGAGCGCCACGACCCCGGCAATCATGAGCACCCACACCAGAATCATGAACAACCAACCGAATCCCGGTCCGAACCATCCGAAACTGCCCATGTCGCCCGCCGATGGGATCGAGGCGAGGGGCGCAGGCCAGGGAATGGCCTGATTGCGCCTTTACCATCGTTTACCTCCTTCGGTAAGTTTGCTCGGTATCCGTCGAGGCCGCCTTGATCTAAGACAATCAGCCGGCCGGATTCAGCCGCGGGTGGGTTTCCTCGCCCCAAAGCTGCACGACCAGCCCGGACAGCAGCATGGCGATGGCGACGAACCAGAAGCCGGCGCTGAGCGAGCCGCCGAGATGCGCCACCGCGCCGAGCGCGAGCGCCCCGATGCCGTAGCCGAGATCGCGCCAGAAGCGGTAGATACCGATCGCCGAGCCGCGCCAGGCGGGATGCGCAATGTCGGCGACTGCCGCGGACAGGTTCGGATAGAGCAGCGCCATGCCGAAGCCGGTCACGGCGGCGGAGAACGACCACCAGGCAACGTGTTCACCGAGCAACATCAGCCCCACGCCAACGCCGCAGATCCACATACCCCACACGATCGGTCTCTGCCGGCCGATGCGGTCGGACAGCCGGCCAGTAAAGAACTGCGAGCCGCCCCACACGAAACCGTACACGCCCACCACCCAGCCGATGCCGGCGAGGCTCAAGCCGTGTTGATAGAGATAGACCGGGTAGAACACCCAGATCAACGCATCGACGAATTTCTCGACCAGCCCGGCCTGGCTCAAGGCCGCCATGCGCTTGTCGCGCCACGACATGAGTGTAAACACCTCCCAGGTCGTCGGCTGCGCGGAAATACTCCGTGGAAAGCGCGGTGTCGGCCCGGTGCTCTTGCCGGCCGCATGGCGCGCGCCCTCGGCGTGCGCCCAGGGGAGCGTCTCCTTCACCCACAGCGCGGTCAGCACCAGCGCCGTCACGATGACCGTGGCACCGAACACGAACAACCCCAGGCGCGGACCGAGCGCGGTCGCGAGATAACCGGTGATAATCCCGGCCACCGCAACCCCGACGTAACCGGAAAATTCGTTGAGCCCCATGGTCAGCCCGCGCTGATCGGCGCGGGTGATGTCGAGCTTGGCGGTCTGGGTCATGGACCAGGTGAAACCCTGGTTCATGCCGAGCAGCACCGTGGCCGCCACGATCCAGCCCCAGCTCGGCGCGTATAGGATCATGAATGGGATCGGTATCGCGGAGGCCCAGCCGAGCAGCAGCACGGTCTTGCGCCCGAGCCGCTCCGACAGCCGCCCGGCCACGAAGTTGAGCGTGCCCTTGACGAAACCGAAGGCCACGACGAACGCCATGAGCAACAGGAATGACCCCTTGGGCACGCCGAACTCGCTCTCGGCGAGCGCCGGCACCACGGTGCGCATCATCCCGAGGGTCAGACCCACCAGAAACACCTGCACTAGTTGGTGCAGAAACTGCGCGAGATTATCGCGGATCCCGTGACGGTAGCCGGCGAAGTTCTCGTGTGCGTGCTGCGATGCGTGCATGACGTGGTCGCTCGATAATCATGGAAACTCTGATCAAGTCGTCATTCCGGCGAAAGCCGGAATCCAGGTCTTGAAAAGCATCGGCCGTCAGGCCGATTCTGGATGCCAGCTTTCGCTGGCATGACGGCATGACTACTTGTTCAGGGCTGCTCTAGGCTGCAATATTGGCCGCCACCATCCGGTCCATCTCGGCCGGGCGCGGTGGGATCTCGCTGGTGAGCAGTTTCACGAACTCATTCTTGTTGGTGACCTTGAGCCCGGGATTGAAGCGCTTCTCGAAGCCGATGGTCGATGACGGTTTGCCGGATAAACCAGCACCGCACACGCTGCCGGCCTGGTGACCGGGGAAGATTTCGACTTCGTCCGGCAGCGACAATAGCTTCGAGTGGATGCTGTCGAACAGCATGGCCGCCATCGCCTGCTCGCGCCCGGCCAGGTCCGGCCGCCCGATCGCGCCGACGAACAGGGTATCGCCGGTGATCACGAACCACGGCTGTTCGCCGCGGCGCTTGTCGGTGACCAGCAGACAGACGCTGTCCAGGGTGTGGCCCGGCGTGTGCAGTACCTTGATGGTGACGTTGCCGGCCTCGATCACGTCGTTGTCGTGCAGCGGATGGAACGCAAATTTCACGAATTCGGCGTCGCTCTCGTGCAGGCAGTAGTGAGCACCAGCCAGCTGCGCGAGTTTGCGGCCGCCGGAATAATGATCGGCATGTACGTGCGTGTCGATCACGTGCGAGATTGTGACTTTGGCCTCTTGAGCCTGATCGATAAACCACTGCTCGTCGCCCGCGACCACGTCCACCGCCACCGCCTTGCCGCGGCTGCCACAGCCCAAGAAGTACGAGAGCGTTGACTCTTTGGTTGCCAGTTGTTTGAAGAACATGTTTGTGTCTCCGTGTTGAGTGTTGAAGTATTTGCTCAGAGGCCGTTCGCCAGCGGCAGACCGCGCGCGCGCCACTCGGCCACGCCATCTTCCAGGCGTGCTGCCTTGATGCCTTTTTTGGCCAGGAGGCCAACGGCCTCGATAGCCATCAGGCAGAACGGACCGCGACAATAGGCCACCACCGGCTTGCCCTTGGGGATCTCGCCTAGGCGTGCTTTCAGCTCGGCAAGCGGAATCGAGCGTGCATACGGCAGATGCGCGGTCTGATACTCGGTTTCCGGGCGGACGTCGATCACGACGACATCGCCGCGTCTGGCTTGCGCCAGTAGCTCTTTGCCGCCCACTGGGGCCAGTTCCCGCGGATGCGTCACCAGTTCCTTCATGGCGGCCTGCAATTCCAGCAGCCGTCCTTCCGCGAGCTGTCGCAACATCACCCACATTTCCGCGACCTGCGTGTCTACCAGCCGGTAAACCATGTTCTTGCCCTCGCGCCGCGCCTCGGCCAGACGCGCCGACTTGAGTTCCTTCAAGTGGGCGCTGGCGAGTTTCACGCTGATGTCCGTGGCCGCGGCAAGCTGTTCGACATTCTTTTCGCCCTGACTCAGCACCTCGATAAGTTCGAGACGCTTGGGACTGGAGGCTGCTTTGCCGATCCGGGCCACCTGTTCATAGAGAAGGTTTTTGAGTTTTCTGGCGGTCATGGGTCCTATCATTCTAATATTCGTTAGAATAATAGAAGCATAGCTGGTCGCGTTTGTCAAACTTGTACTGCCCGGAATGTGTAACAAGCATTTTCCGAATGACCGCTTTGGCTCGAAAGCGGACAGATTATAGGGCACCTCTAAAAATAGTCATTCCCGCGAAAGCGGGAATGACGGAATCACAATTTATAGAAGTACCCTCTAGTTTCAGGTACATTCATCTGAATTGATGTACGTCAACACCGCATAAGCAAATCGGAATACACTGCTCAACAGCGTACAAACCACTGGGCTTCCAATGAAACGATGGCTTCTTTGCACCGACGCCGCTATCGCGGCCGGCCTCGGGCTGCTGATCCTGATGGGCATGGCGTGGCCGGCCAGCGCCGCCGACGGAGGCGCCGCGCTTTATCGCCTACACTGCGCAGCCTGTCATGGCAATAACGGCCTCGGCGGCGTCGGCATGCCGCTCGCGCTCCCGGATTTTCTCGCGGTTGCCGATGATCGTTATTTGCGCACAACGATACGCCGCGGCCGGCCCGGCCGCGTCATGCCGGCTTTCACGCAGTTGCGGGACGCGGAGGTCGATGCCCTGGTGCGCCATATTCGTGGCTGGACAACGCCCCAAGCCAAATCGCCACCACTCCTCAAGGCGCGGGCCGGCAGCGCCATAGGCGGTAAACCACTGTACGCACAATACTGCGCCGCCTGTCACGGCACCCAGGGTCAAGGCGGGCACGGCACCGGTGTCACCTTCTCGCGTCCGCGCGACTATCCCATTTTGGCGCCAGCGCTCAACAACCCCGGCTTCCTCGCGGCCGCCAGCGACGACATGATCAAAACCACGCTCGCACGCGGACGCGCCGGTACGCCGATGGTATCGTTTCGCGACAAGGGTCTGAGCGATAAAAACCTCGATGACATCGTGGCCTATGTGCGCAGCTTTCAGAAAAACCAGTCACCGACCGCGGTGCCGGTAGACGAGCCCGCGGTGATCAGTCGCGTGTCCTCCTACTCGGTAGAGGACACCGTGGCAAAACTGGAGACGGCGTTCAATGCGGCGAACATGCGCGTCGTGCGTACACAAGCTTACGACAAGGGGTACGCACCCGAGGGTCAGGAGAATACCAAGCGCATGGTGGTGGACGCCTGCGATTTTAGTTTAATCAACGAGGCGCTCAAGCTCGATCCACGCGTGGGCTTGTTCCTACCCTGTCGGGTGATCGTCTCGGAGCAAGACGGCGAGGTGCGGGTGATGTCGGTCAATCCCAAGCGTCTATCCGTCTTCTTCAATAACGCGGAGCTCAATGAAATGTGCGAACACATGAGCAAGACCTATATAGAAGTTATCGAGGAGGCGCTCTTTTGAACACACGCCGATTCATCCTGTCCTGCGGCGCGATCTTGTGCCTGGCGTTCGGCACCGCCACCGCGCGCGCGGACGAATTGCTCATGGCGCGCTCGCCGCTTGCCTTCCCCGAGGCCATGAGTGCATTGCAAGCGGCGATCAAGGCGCGTGGTTATACGGTGGGTCATGTGCAACGCGTGGACGTTGGACTCTCTGTTGGCGGCTTCAAGACCGCCGAGTATCGCGTGGTATTTTTCGCCAAGCCAGAGGAGATCGCCGCGCTGCCCACGCGCCTACCGGAGCTTGCCGCCTATCTGCCGCTCAAGATCGCCATTTTCGCCGAAGGCGATACCACCTTGCTCACCACCAACAACCCGCAGGCATTGCGCCAGTTTTTCCCGCGCGCCGGGCTCGATGCCGTGTTCGAGCGCTGGCACGCGGACGTAGGCGCCATACTCGATACCGTGAGCCGCGCCGAGTAACACACGCGCAAATAGAAATGGGGGCCACCAGCTTCGAACTCGGCAGCGTATATATCGTTCAGGATGAAAAGATGTTTTATTTCAGTTCGCCGGTGGACGCACCGGCGCCAGCGGGGGTTCCGCCGATGCTTGTTCCATGGGGCAGACGAACGATGCGTCCTGCATAAAATCGGGGCCGCTGCACATCAGCGGCGCGGGCTGTACCGCGAGTGTCTGGCACTCGCGCTGCACGGCGGCGGCGGCGGCTTCGAATAACGCCTGATATACCGGCGCAGCCTGGCGCGCGGCGGCGCGCTCACGCACGCTGTCGACCCAGCGGCCGAGGTGGTCGGCGAGAAAGGCCTTGGCGGCGTCGCGTGTGATCTCGAACTTGTCCTGCCAGCCTTGTTCCAGCGCGTACGCCTGCTTGAGCAGCAGCAGACTATAAAACTCCAGTTCTACGCCCAGATGGTCGGCCACCTCGTGCTGGCCCGCGCGCAGGTCGAAACCGAAGGCGAGATAAAAGCCGTTGATGTCGGCAAGCTCGGTGCTGCGGCCGGTGCCGCTGTAGGAGGTTTCGTGCAGCGCGACGGCGTCGCCACCGATGAACAGGCGGCTGTACTCATCCATCAGCGACTCTTCGCTTGCCATGGCCCAAGCGTGTTCCAGCGCCGCGAGCGCAGACGCCGCCGCATCGCCCGCGGGCATGGCGGCGATATCCTGGAGCAGGCGCTGCTTGAGCGCGGCGTCGGGATAGAGAAAGCCCGCGGCCAGCAGGCGCAACAAGGCCGCGCGGCGTATCAGGCGACCGCTATGGATGGCGGAAGTACCG
>JANOTM010000090.1:0-13126 GCA_031416355.1 Gammaproteobacteria bacterium | reverse complement strand
GGGCAGCAGTGACCAAACGTTTGCGGTCGGGTGCATATATCAAGCTTTCTACGAGGGTATCCACCGCCGGGTCTTTGAGACCCATGGTGTTGTTGGACCCCTCTTTATCGGCGCTGGATGAGTGCCATACATTCATAAGCTCGTTCCCGGGCGATTGGGACTGGCTAATGGTATGGACGATCATGTCGTAATCGAATGTGTCGGTGCGGTTTTGATACAGGGCGTTGTCCGCGGTGCGATAGTTCATTTTAATACCGAGCTTGGCGAGATTGCGGGCGTAGGGTGCGAGTATCCGTTCAAAAGCCTTGTTCGTCTGGCCCAGTAGTACTTCGAATTCTAAGCGCTGACCCGCAGCGTTCTGTAGTACGCCGTTATGCAGCTTCCATCCGGCGGCGGCCAGCAGTACTTGGGCCTCACGCAAATTGGCGCGTAATGAGTTCGGCGTATCGGTGTTGGGCGGGCGCCAGGTCTGGGTAAATACCGCAGGATCTATTTTTTCCCGCAACGGCTCCAGCAGCGCCAACTCTTCCTTACTGGGCAATCCGCGCGCGGCAAGCTCGCTGTTGCTGAAGTAGCTGTCGCAGCGGGTATATTGCCCATAAAAAAGATTTTTGTTCGACCACTCAAAATCCATGGCCAAGGCTATCGCCCGGCGCACGCGTTTATCGGTGAAAATTTTGCGCCGCAGATTAAAAACAAAGCCCTGCATACCGGAATTGTTATAGTGTCGGAATTGGGCTCTGATTATCCGGCCGTCGGTGAATTGTGGACCGGCATAGCCCCGTGCCCAACGCTTGGAAATATGCTCGTGTATAAAATCATACTCGTGCGCCTTGAAGGCCTCGAATCGGACGGTTTCATCTTTATAGTATTTGAAAACAATCCGATCGAAATTATACATGCCGCGGGTGGTATTGAGATTGCGCGCCCAGTAATTGGAATTGCGTTCATAGACAATGCGCTTCCCAAAATCTACTTCTTTAATGACGTACGGACCGCTGCCTATGGGCCGCTCAGTAATCACCGCATCAAATAGTTTAGCACCGGTCCAGTCGCGGGAAAATAAGGGCATCTGCGCCACGATAAAGTGCAGTTCTGGATTGGGCCGGGCGAAATCAAAGCGCACCACGCGCGGTCCTAAAACCACCGCCTGCTTGACATCGGCCCAGTAGAAACGAAATTGCGGGTGGGCATGCTTGCTCTTGAGGACATCGAAACTGTGCTTAACGTCGTCCGCCAAGACCGGCTTATCATTGGAAAAGCGCGCGCTGGGATTAAGGCGGAAGGTGACCGACAACCGGTCGGGTGCGAAGCTGACGTCTTCGGCCACATGGGCGTATAGACTGAAGGGCTCGTCCAGGGATTGCACCATCAATGTTTCGAACACCAGTTCGCCCAAACCTACGGCACTTACGCCCTTCAAGGTGTAAGGGTTCAGTTTGTCGAAGCTGCCAGAAGAGGATAGGACTATTGTCCCGCCCTTGGGGGCATGGGCGTTAACGTAATCGAAATGATCGAAACCGGGGGAATATTTAGGGGCATAACCGTGGGCTATGCCCTGAGCGGCATACGCCGGATTCAAAAAAATGCCGAGCAGCAACAGCACGGACACCAGGCCCCGATCAGTCATGGGCATTGGACTCTGACAGCTCTGGCAGGCTGATCGGGCAACATCGAACCACTGGCCTGAGACCGACAAGGGCGGTATCATCGCCCAGCAAGCGTAGGCTGGATACGGCGCCTGACAGCATTTCAACCTGATGCTTTAGCATGAACGCGGTGCCCGAATCGGTATACCTTTCTAGATATTCATACTATACAATAATTTAAATCCACACAGGAGTTGAAAATGGGTTTTCTTACCGGAAAACGCGCGCTCATCGTCGGCGTTGCCAGCGAACGATCCATCGCCTCGGGTATCGCCAAGGCCATGGCACGCGAAGGCGCCGAACTGGCCTACACCTATCAGACTGAAAAGCTGCTGTCGCGTGTCGAAAAGCTGGCCGCTGAAACCGGGTCGACCATGGTACTGCCATGTGACGTCGCCTACGACGAACAAATCGAGAACGTCTTTACCCAGCTTAAAAAGACCTGGGACGGCCTGGATATTATCGTGCACTCAGTGGCCTATGCGCCGCGCGAAGAGCTGGCCGGCAACTACCTCGACGCCGCGACCCGCGCCGGTTTCAATACCGCCCACGAGATCAGTTCCTACAGCTTTACCGCCCTGGCCAAGGCCGGGCGCAGCATGCTACGGGGACGCAACGGTGCCCTGCTCACCTTGTCGTACATCGGCGCGGTACGCTCCATTCCCCACTACAATGTCATGGGTCTTGCCAAGGCCAGTCTGGAGGCCAATGTGCGCTATCTGGCCGCGTCCCTCGGCGCCGAAGGCATACGTGTCAACGCCATCTCCGCCGGCCCCATCAAGACTCTGGCGGCAGCGGGTATTAGCGACTTCAAAAAGATGCTGGATGCCTACGAGAAATCCACACCACTCAAACGGGGGGTAACGATAGACGAAGTCGGCAACGCGGCCGCCTTCTTGTGCTCCGACCTAGCCTCGGGTATCACCGGCGAAATCGTGTACGTGGATGCAGGCTATAGTCATGTAGGCATCACCCATAGCGAATGACTCGCATACTGATGTAGCTGCTAATCCGATCGGTACGCGACGGGATCAGAGTCGATCTTGATAGATCTTAGGCTTGATTTCCTGGCGCAAACCGCTGCGGTAGTTGGCAAAATAATCCCGCCCGCGACGCTCGGACAACAGCCGGCTGGCCAGGTTCTTGAGTTCGGCATCGGCCTCTGTGCTGCCCTCTTTGACTATCTCTAGAGCATACACGGCATAGCCCTCTCCCACTTCGGCGCTACCGTATACCGGCTTACCGGCAACCGGTCTGGGGGCCGCAAACACGGCATCCAGGAGTTTTGGGTCCATGCCCTGGGGTTGGTGCCGGGTAACCGGCTTGCCGGCCACCACGGGCCATGCATGGCTTTTTGCCAGGCTCGCCAGAGATGCGCCCTGTTGTAACTGCTGCAAGAGCTGGTCACTGGCCTGCTTGGCGGCATCCTGGGCCAGGCGCTGCTTCAACAAGGTTTGTATCTGGTCGCGTACCGCCGACAACGGCAGGGTCGCGGCCTCCTGGTGCGTAGATACGCGCAGCGCCACCAGGGTATTGGGCGCGGTCTCAATGGCGCTGCTGTTGCGCCCTTGCACCAAAACCTCGGGATCAAATGCGGCCTCGACAATGCGCGCGTCAGCGGCGATACCCTCGCCACCACCGCGGGTGAACCAATCGCTTTGCATAATACTCAACCCCAGGGCTTCGGCCACCGGTTTGAGGCTGTCGGGCTGCTCGTACGCCAGGTTGCGGAGCTTCTCGGATAATTCATAGAACTGCTCCTCCGCCTTGTGTGTACGCAGCGCGGATTCGATGTCGCCGCGCACCTCTTTGAAGGTCTTGCGCGCCAGCGGTTTGAGATCGATTAGCTTTATTAGGTGATAACCGTAACTCGTGCGCACCGGCTGACTGAGTTCGCCTTTCTTTAAGCCGAAGAGCGCGTCTTCGAATTCTTTTACCATGGAGCCGTTCCGCGTCACGTATCCCAGATCGCCGCCCTTGGCAGCCGAGCCCGGATCCTCGGAATGTTTCTTGGCAAGCATGGCGAAGTCCGTTCCGCTCGCCAACTGTTTGCGTAATTCCTGGGTTTTCTGCAACGCCTGCGCGTCGCTGTCAGGGCCTGCGGCGATTCGGATAAGTACATGGCTGGCGCGACGTTGTTCCGGGGAGGTGTGGCGTTCCAGCTCCTGGGTATAAGCCTTTTGCAGATCTTCCTCGCTTACCTGAATTTTGCTGCCCACGTCCGCTGTCGAAAAACGGACGTACTCGATGCGTACGCGCTCGGGTGTTTTAAATTTATCCGTGTTGGCGGCGTAATGGTCTTCTATCGCCTTGGCAGTCACTGCAACCGTGCCGATATACTGTTGCGGTTTGATGATCACGTACGCCGCCTGACGCGCCTGGGTCTCGAGCCGCAACAGCGCTTCTGTATCGGACTTGGTAACGAGGGTGCTATGAGCAAAGCCATCGACTGCTTGCTTGGCCATGGCCTCGTTCCGCATGCGCGCCTCGAAATCGCGTACGTTCAAACCGGCGGTGCGCAGGGCAGCGGTATAGGCCTGCTGGTCGAAACGACCGGCGCGCTGAAAAAAAGATATGGCGGCGATACGCCGCGCCAGTTCGTCGTTACCTATGTAATAGCCCTGTGCCTCGGCATCCTGCGCCAGCAGTGCCTGGTCTATTAAATCATCCAGGGTGCGCATTTTAAATTCCGGCGAATCCAGTAGTTTCTGATTGAGGCCGCGCCCATACATTTGCTGTAATGAGCGACGCTGTTCTTCGAGTGCGTTTTTATATTCATTGACACCGATATCCTGATCGCCGACCCGAGCCACGATCAGCTTTACATCGGGATCAAAATAGGAATTGACGCCCCATAAAGCGAACGGAATGGCCAATAGCCCAAGAATAATGCCGGCAATCCAGCCCTGAGTTTTTTCACGAATGGTGGTAAGCATCGGCGGAACTCTACAGGAATAATAGGAGGTACATCAAGGCGTGCTGCGGAGCGCGCGACGTAAGAAAAGCAGAACCATGACAAGGAAGGGCGAGCCGCTTGACTCGCCCTTTTCGCCACTGGCGGAGTGGACGGGACTCGAACCCGCGACCCCCGGCGTGACAGGCCGGTATTCTAACCAACTGAACTACCACTCCAATTCTTGTTCACACAGCCCGCTTACTGGTGGGTGCTGAGGGGATCGAACCCCCGACATTCGCCTTGTAAGGGCGACGCTCTACCAGCTGAGCTAAGCACCCAAAAGGTGCGCTAGTTTACGGCATCCTTTAGGCCTTTACCAGCTTTGAACTTGGGATTTTTGGAGGCGGGTATCGCTATGGATTCGCCGGTTCGGGGATTGCGTCCAGTGCGGGCGGCACGGGCACTGACCGAGAAACTGCCGAAGCCCACGAGATTTACCGTATCACCGTTGCGCAATGCGGAGGAAATATTGTCGAACACCGCTTCCACCGCACGGGTGGCGGAGGCCTTGTTGAGATCGGCAACTGCGGCAACCTTGTCTATAAGTTCAGCTTTATTCATTTCTTCTCCCCATGGATAGCGGTGGTGTGGTAGACGGCCGACTGCCGTTTAGAAAGTGAAAATATTACGTTACGTTTAGAACGATGGCATCATCCTACAACGAAGGCAAACAGGCCACGCTGACAGGGTAACTTTTATACAAGTCACTGCCAAGCTTGTCAAGAAACTCTGCCCGCCTGACTCAATGTGTGGTGACTGTACCGCCGGCGTCCCCCTTGTCGTCCGGGGTTTTAGCCGGCTCCGCTGCTTTAGTCTCGTCTAGAGGCTCGGGCATGCGTTCGAGCGCGGTTTCGAGAACCTGATCGATCCAGCGATAGGGGCGAATATCCAGCTTGTCGCGGATATTTTTAGGAATCTCCACCAGATCTTTGCGGTTCTCTTCCGGGATAATCACGATTTTAATCCCGGCCCGATGCGCCGCCAATAATTTTTCTTTCAGACCCCCTATGGGCAGCACTTCACCGCGCAGGGTAATTTCTCCGGTCATGGCCACATCCGCGCGCACCGGGGTTTTGGTCAATGCCGACACCATGGCGGTGCACATGCCGATACCGGCACTAGGACCGTCCTTGGGTGTAGCACCTTCTGGTACGTGCATATGGATGTCATGCTTTTGGTAGAAGTCCACCGGGATACCCAAGGCATTGGAACGGCTGCGTACCACGCTCATGGCGGCCTGGATGGATTCCTGCATCACATCCCCCAATTTACCGGTGATGGTCATCTTGCCCTTACCAGCCACAATGACGCATTCGATAGTCAGCAACTCGCCGCCGACCTCGGTCCAGGCCAGGCCGGTCACTTGACCGA
This sequence comes from Gammaproteobacteria bacterium, assembly GCA_031416355.1. GTDB lineage: Bacteria > Pseudomonadota > Gammaproteobacteria > Acidiferrobacterales > UBA6901 > JANNJF01. The sequence goes on along the minus strand of JANOTM010000090.1, from coordinate 7,150 downwards.
TTTGGTTATTCTGCTCCACCACACCGTAGCGATAGCGCTGAACACCGAGGTATTTTTCCAAATTCTTCGGATTGACATGTACCTTAGTCTGCTTTTTGCCAAGCAGCAGTTCCTTGGCGACTTTCCGGTAGACCTTGGAGACCTCGCGCTCGAGGCTGCGTACCCCGGCCTCGCGCGTGTAGTACCGCACCATATCGCGCACGGCGCCTTCCGACAGTAACACTTCTTCTTCGTTCAGGCCGTTGTTCTTGAGCTGCTTGGGCAGGAGATAGCGCATGGCAATATTCACTTTCTCGTCTTCCGTATAGCCAGACAAACGAATGACCTCCATGCGATCTAGCAATGGCCCAGGAATATTCAGACTATTGGCAGTAGCAATGAACATCACATCCGACAGGTCGTAATCTACTTCTAGATAGTGGTCGCTGAAAGCATGATTCTGTTCCGGATCCAGCACCTCGAGCAGGGCCGACGACGGATCGCCGCGAAAATCCATGGCCATTTTGTCCACCTCGTCGAGCATGAACAGCGGATTACGGACCTTCACCTTGGCCATGTTCTGAATCAGCTTACCAGGCAGCGAACCAATATAAGTACGACGATGGCCGCGGATCTCGGCTTCATCGCGTACGCCGCCTAAGGACATACGCACAAACTTGCGGTTGGTGGCGCGCGCGATGGATTGGCCCAGAGAGGTTTTACCCACACCCGGTGGGCCGACGAGACACAGGATCGGACCTTTAAGTTTATTCACTCGTTGCTGTACGGCGAGGTATTCAAGGATGCGTTCCTTGACCTTCTCCAGGCCGTAGTGATCCTCTTCGAGTATTTTCTCGGCGGCGCTGAGATCCTTGCGGATCTTGGTTTTCTTTTTCCACGGCACGTTCAGTAGCCAATCGATGTAATTTCGCACCACCGTGGCCTCGGCCGCCATCGGGGACATCATCTTAAGCTTGTTGAGCTCGGACTGCGCCTTCTCACGCGCCTCCTTGGTCATGCCGGCCTTTTCGATCTTCTGCGCCAGTTCCTCGGCTTCGTTCGGCACCTCTTCCAGATCGCCCAGTTCCTTCTGGATGGCTTTCATCTGTTCGTTCAGGTAATACTCGCGCTGGCTCTTTTCCATCTGGCGCTTGACGCGGCCGCGGATGCGTTTCTCTACTTGTAACAGATCGATTTCGGTTTCCATGACACCAAGAATATGCTCCAGGCGTTCATGTACCACCTGCATTTCCAGTATCTGCTGTTTGTCTTCGATCTTGAGACTCAAGTGCGCGGCGATGGCGTCGGCCAACCGGCCGGGGTCGTCGATGCCGGCCAGGGACGTGAGTATCTCCGGCGGGATCTTCATGTTCAGTTTGACGTATTGGTCGAATTCGGCCAACACTGAACGCATCAGGGCCTCGCCTTCCTTGTCTTCCACCGGCTTGGCCTCAAGCAAGGCGACTTCGGCGGAGAAGTACTCCTCGGTATCGATGTATTTTTGTACCAGGGCACGCTGCTCGCCTTCCACCAGCACCTTGACGGTGCCGTCGGGTAGCTTGAGGAGCTGGAGTATGCTGGCCAAAGTACCGATTTCGTGGATCTGTTCCGCCGATGGGTCATCATCCGAGGCACTTTTTTGCGCGGCCAACATGATCTGCTTGCCCGACTCCATGGCCTGCTCCAGGGCCTTAATGGATTTCTTTCGGCCGACAAACAGCGGGATCACCATATACGGAAATACGACCACATCACGCAACGGCAAAACCGGCAGCGTAATCGTAGAACCGGGGATAATCGCTGGCAGGGCTTTAATTTCCTTCGTCATCGTCTTTTATGTTCCTCGTCTCGGATACTTCCGTTGCACGGACACAGGCCAGGCTACGGAACAACCCCTGCGCATCAACGCATCGATAAAAAATGAATTCATTATTTACGATTCTTTCAAATCGTGGTGGCTAAATGCTCGACGCCTGTTAAGTCTGGGTATAAATAGATCGGATTTCAATAGGCCGGGCACTAAGATTGCGCAAGCGGGAAAGGGCAACACCCATCTAACGCGTTAAGCGCGCCCATAACCACGCACAGGGAGATTCCTGGCCAAGGCGAACCTCGTCTTGGCATTTGTAGATAGCATTCGGCTTCAGGTTCTGGTCGACACCCGCTTGGCAGTGCGATCCTCACCTTCGGAATATACAAGCAGCGGCGCGGCGCCATCGGTAATGACCGCCGCTTCCACCAGGACCTTGTCCACACCCTCCATGGAGGGCAGATCAAACATCGTATCGAGCAGGGCCAGTTCCAGGATAGACCGCAGGCCACGGGCACCGGTCTTGCGTTCCATGGCCTTTTTGGCTACCGCACGCAGCGCCTCTTCCCGCACCTCTAAATCTACACCCTCCAGTTTCAATAATTTCTGGTACTGCTTGATAAGGGCATTTTTCGGTTCGGTGAGTATGCGTATCAAGGCTTCCTCGTCCAACTCGCCCAAGATAGCGACTACTGGCAGCCGGCCGACAAATTCGGGGATTAGCCCGTACTTGATCAAGTCCTCCGGCTCAAGGGCGCGCAGGGTCTCGCCTATTTCTTTTTTCTCAGCCTTGCTCTTGATGTCGGCCCCAAACCCTATGCCGCTCTTTTCCGAGCGATCACGGATCACGCGCTCTAAGCCGGAAAACGCACCCCCGCATATAAATAGGATATTACGCGTATCCACCTGTAAAAATTCCTGCTGTGGATGTTTACGCCCACCCTGGGGCGGAACCGAGGCGATCGTGCCTTCTATAAGTTTTAACAAAGCTTGTTGCACACCTTCGCCCGAGACGTCGCGGGTGATGGAAGGGTTATCGGATTTGCGTGAGATTTTATCGATCTCGTCTATGTACACGATACCTTTCTGTGCTTTCTCCACATCGTAGTCGCACTTTTGCAACAGTTTCTGAATGATGTTCTCTACGTCTTCGCCGACGTAGCCGGCCTCGGTCAGAGTGGTTGCATCGGCAATGGTGAACGGCACGTTCAGGAGTCGCGCCAAGGTCTCTGCCAGCAGGGTTTTACCGGAACCGGTGGGGCCTATGAGCAGAATATTGCTCTTGGATAGCTCCACGTCGCCGATGCTGCCTTCGTGCTCTATGCGCTTGTAATGGTTGTATACGGCAACCGATAAAACCTTCTTTGCACTGTGCTGGCCGATGACATATTCATCGAGAATCGCACAGGTCTCATGCGGGGTGGGAAATTTGCTGCGTGCCACTGCCGCGTTGGATTCTTCTTGGACTTCTTCCCGGATAATGTCATTGCACAGCTCTACACATTCGTCGCATACAAAAACCGACGGGCCCGCAATGAGCTTACGCACTTCGTGCTGGCTCTTTCCGCAAAACGAACAATACAAGAGCTTTTCGCCCTTGCCGTCGCCCCGACCGTTATGGTTATCGTCTGCCATTAGTAGCCCATTGTTTCCTGAGATTCGAGTCCAAATTGCAATATCGCGGCCCAGATTGCAAGCCTTTTTACGCTAATTATTAAAAAAACCAGTACCTTAATATATAGCACAATCAGATTAGGGACGCTTTTCAAGTATGGCGTCAACCAGCCCGTACGCCACAGCCTCCGGCCCATCCATAAAGTTGTCGCGTTCGGTGTCTTTGTCGATCTTTTCCATGGTCTGCCCGGTATGATGGACCAGTATCTGATTCAAACGTTCGCGCACTCGCAGTATCTCCCGGGCATGGATGTCGATATCCGTTGCCTGCCCTTGAAAACCACCCAGGGGCTGATGGATCATGATGCGCGAATGCGGCAAACAGTAGCGCTTACCCGCCGCCCCGCCCGCGAGCAACAGGGCGCCCATGCTGGCGGCCTGGCCGATACACACCGTGCTCACCGCGGGTTTGATAAACCGCATGGTGTCATAGATTGCAAGGCCCGCGCTCACGGAGCCACCGGGGGAATTGATATAGAGGTAAATATCCTTATCCGGATTCTCCGATTCCAGGAACAGCAACTGGGCCACTACCAAATTGGCCATATAATCTTCCACCGGCCCGACCAGAAAAATAAGCCGTTCACGCAACATGCGCGAGAAGATGTCGAAAGAGCGCTCGCCCCGACCCGTGGGCTCAACCACGATGGGCACCAGCCCCAGATTTTGGGGGGCGTAACCGTGGCTATCCTTGATGACCTCTTTCATTGCATTAAATCCTCTCGTAATGTTCCCGCTGGTTTCGATCAGCCTGGGCCGGCTGTCGGCTGAGTGAGTTCCAAAAATGACACTGGCTTATCGATCACCTCTGCCGTTTGCAGTAGCCATTCCACCGCTTGTTCCTCAAGTATAAGGGATTCGATTTCGGACAGGCGCTCGGGCTGGGTATAATGCCATTGTATAAATTTTTCCGGCGATTCGTAGGTGGCCGCCATTTCCTCGATGCGGGCACGCACACGACTGGCTTCGGCTTTGAGGCCACGTACGCGCACTAACTCCGCCAAGATAAGGCCTAAGGAAACACGTTGGCGCGCTTGGTCCGCATACAGGGCAGGGTCCGAGGGAATGCGGCTGGCCGGCAGGCCCTGGGCCTCCAGATTGGTACGGATATTTTTCAATAAACGTCCGGTTTCCGCCTCTTCCAGCGCCTTGGGCACATCGAAGGGATTGACCCCTACCACCGCCTTGAATACCTCATCGCGCACCTTGGCGCGGATACGCTCATTGAGTTCGCGCTCGAGACTGGTGCGCACTTCCTTTCGCAGGGTGGGGACAGTGGCATCGGGCATGCCCATTTGCCGGGCGAAATCCGCGTCTACCTCCGGCAACAGCGGTTCGGCTACTTCTTTAACGGATACCGTAAACTGGGTCGTTTTACCTGCCAGGGATGCGTTACTGTAATCGGCGGGAAAAGTAATGTCCAAGTTACGCTCCTCGCCTGGGTGGCTACCCAGCAAGCCCTCTTCGAATCCTTTCACCAAGGCCTTACTGCCGAGCACCAGGGGGAAATCCTTGGCCGTCCCCCCCTCGAAGGGCACTCGGTCCATGCTGCCCTCAAAATCCAGGGTCAGCCGGTCATCGGACTGGGCTGCGCGCGTCACTGGCCGCCATGTAAGGCGTTGCTTGCGCAGAGATTCCAGGGTTCGGTCCACATCTTCCTCGGTCACTTGCGCTACCGGTCGCTCGATGCGGCTGCCCTTGATATCCAGGCGTGTAATTTCCGGATAAACCTCAAAAACCGCCACATACTCAAAATCCCGGCCGCGCTCTATGGGTTTAGGTTCAATAGCGGGACCCCCCGCGGGTTTGAGCCCTTGTGCGGTCACGGCTTCGTAAAAACTGGTTTGGATAACCTCGCCCATGACTTCGCCCAGGACTTTGTTTCCATATTGCGCCTCAACCAGCTTCAAGGGCGCTTTACCCGGCCTGAAACCGGGAAATTTGGCGGTACGCGATAAACGCTGGATGCGCGCCGAGAACTCCTTCTCCAGGCGCTCAGACGGCACTGAGACCGTCATACGACGGCCTAAATTACCCGTGGTCTCAATAGATACTTGCATGTGAACCTCATGGAACTGACCAAATAGACCGCATAGCCGATCTTACCCGTAAAGACATCATACCGATTCAGGGTCCGGACTCCAATAAGCCTGGAAGGTGGTGCGAATGGGGAGACTCGAACTCCCAAGGGTTACCCCACTGGAACCTAAATCCAGCGCGTATACCAGTTCCGCCACATTCGCAGCGTATCCCGCCGGGCAGGACACACCACTAGGGCGCCCTGCCCCTTCCAACCGCACGTATCATAACAGGAATTTAAATGGAATTATGGCGAGCTTGAGACAAAAAGGGCCCGGTAGTATCTACCGGGCCGGGAACGATGGTGGGCCGTGTAGGAGTCGAACCTACGACCTATTGATTAAGAGTCAACTGCTCTACCAACTGAGCTAACGGCCCGAAATTATAAAATAAAAATTTACCTTTTTACATCACTGGCAACATCGGCATATGCCAACTCGCCTTGAGTGGGGTGAGCGATGGGATTCGAACCCACGACCACCGGAATCACAATCCGGGACTCTAACCGACTGAGCTACGCTCACCATAACTTTGTGTGTGCAGATACCACTATTCCCCGTAACCCTGACGCTGCTACACCCTTAAAAAACCCCGCTTTGTTTTCAAAGTGTGGCGCGCCCGACAGGAATCGAACCTGTAACCCCCAGCTTAGAAGGCTGGTGCTCTATCCGGTTGAGCTACGGGCGCCGTGCTCATCCGCTGCTCCCTCCTCGCCTAGGGCGCGGCTATACAGGCAATATGGTCGGGGTAGAGGGATTCGAACCCCCGACAACCTGCTCCCAAAGCAGGTGCGCTACCAGGCTGCGCTATACCCCGGTGATTCCGTTACGGTGCGGCTGGCCCTAACTCCTTGAAGGAGGCTGGTCAGTGCAGCACATCTACCCGCGCGCGGGCGCAGAATATACGCGCTGGCTCCCCTGGGGTCAATGCGTTTGCCTAGCGCCAGCTATCCGATACAGGCACTCATATCCCGGCATTACGTCACCCTTGGCGAGGGCATATCCCCATGCGATCATGCACCATCAAGAAATAATTCCCACTCAGACCCGCCAGCTAATATCTACCTAAAGGCAAGCAATCCATGGGCGCACATATCATCGATGGTAAGTATCTCGCTGCCACGCTGCGCATGCAAATCAAAGATAGGGTAACACAAAAAACATTGCGCGGCGGCCGGGCGCCGGGCTTGGCGGTGATCTTGGTGGGTGCCGACCCTGCCTCCGAGGTTTACGTCAGGAGTAAACGCAAAGCCTGCAGCGAGGTGGGTATCGTGTCATTTTCTTACGATCTGCCTATTGATACTACCCAGGCCGCCCTCCTTACACTTATCGATGGGCTTAATAATAATACCGAGGTGGATGGGATACTGGTGCAGTTGCCTTTGCCGTCCCATATAGATCAGCAAACCGTCATTGAACAAATACATCCAGACAAGGACGTGGATGGCTTCCACCCCTACAATGTCGGGCGTTTGGCAGTGCGTATGCCGGTGTTACGGCCCTGCACTCCGCGTGGGATTATTACTCTCCTAGAGAGCACCGGTCAGCCTCTCCGTGGACAAAATGCCGTGGTCGTGGGCGCCTCTAATCATGTGGGCCGACCCATGGG
>JANOTM010000089.1:0-3680 GCA_031416355.1 Gammaproteobacteria bacterium | reverse complement strand
TAAAGCGGATGCCGGAACCTATGGCATGAACATCATGACGGTACACCATCCAGATGAAGTGCGTGGTCTAAACCGCAAGGAACGCACGAAAATGGCACGTGGTAAGGAAGGCCTGATGGTGGCGGATGTCATGGTACAGGAGGGGGTTTACACCTTTGAGACCTGGGACCAGGCAGTAGCCGAGCCGGTGGTCTACATGATAGACCGGTACGTGGTGGGTGGTTTTTATCGCGTCCATGGCGGCCGCGGTCGCGACGAAAACCTGAATGCCCCGGGCATGCGGTTCGAGGCCCTGGCGTTCGCGGAATCCTGCACCAGTCCCGATCCCGAGAAAGCCCCGGATGCACGCCCCAATCGCTTTTACGCCTATGGCGTCATCGCACGCCTGGCACTGGTAGCGGCGGCGCGGGAAGTCAAAGAAGCGGCGGGTGACTGAAATGGGTCATAAGCACAATATTTCCGCATGACCCTCAAGCTCGGCGTCGTGATGGACCCCATAGGGTCCATCAATGTCAAAAAAGACAGTACCTTTGCCATGCTCCTGGAGGCGCAGGCGCGTCACTGGGAAATCCACTACATGGAACAGGCCGACCTGTTCGTGCGCGATGGTCAGGCCATGGCCAGAATGCGCACAGTGGATGTGCATAGTGACCGCACACCCTGGTTTCAATTCAATAGCGACGCCATAGACCCGCTGCATACGCTGGACGCGATCCTCATGCGCAAGGACCCGCCTTTCAATCTGGAGTATATCTATACCACCTATATTCTGGAGCTGGCCGAGGCGCGCGGCGCGCTGGTGGTGAACAAACCCCAGAGCCTGCGCGATGCCAATGAAAAACTATTTACCGCCTGGTTTCCCCAGTGCGCACCGCCGACCCTGGTAACACATAATGCATCCCACATACGCGCCTTCTTACAGGAACATGGCGATATCATTATCAAACCCCTGGACCAGATGGGAGGCACCTCTATCTTCCGCGTGCGGCATGACGACCCGAATACCAACGTCATCATTGAAACGCTCACCGAACGCGGCGCCACCCTTACCATGGCGCAACGTTATATCCCAGACATACTCGACGGCGACAAGCGCATCCTCCTGGTGGATGGGGAGCCCGTGCCTTACGCCTTGGCACGCATACCACAACCGGGCGAGACCCGCGGCAACTTAGCGGCCGGCGGACACGGCGTAGGGCGACCCTTAAGCGAACGCGACCGCTGGATCTGCGCCCAGGTGGGGCCGGTGCTGCGCGCCAAGGGCGTGTTGTTCGCCGGCCTGGACGTCATCGGTGATTACCTCACGGAAATCAACATCACCAGCCCCACTTGTATCCGCGAACTGGACAAGCTCTATGGGCTTAATATCAGCGCGCAACTCCTGGATGCCATCGCCGCGCGCGTGAAATAGGCCAGGCCGGTTGGGCACGTGGTATTTGCCAGTGCCGATTATATAATTAACCAGATCAGATCAACTCAGTACTGGAAACACGTGGAAATAGCACAAGCGCAGACCCTGCCTGGCTTCTCCGCCACCGATCGCCTGGGGCTCGCATTGTTTGGCTCGGCCCTGATACACCTGGTTATTGTCCTCGGCGTTACCTTTAGCGCGCGCAAGGTCAGCCTGCCGGGGGTGGACACCTTGGAAATCACCTTGGTCCAGACACGCAGCGAAAAAACCCCAGAGCATGCGCAATTCCTGGCCCAGGCCAGCCAGGATGGCGGCGGCGATGCCACTAGCCTGATGATCGCACGCAGCCCGTTGCCAGCCCTGGAAATGAGCGAGAAAAGCAGCTTTCTGCCATTCGCCCAGCCGGCGCCCCAGGAACGGGTCCAGAGTCTGCGCGAACTCATTGCACTGTTGACGGAAGAAGATGCCGAGCGCCGCAAAATCCATACTCCCCCACCGGCACCGCAACGCAAGGAACAACAAACCGAACCCGAGGTAGAAGGTTTGGCGGAAAAAAACCGCCAGCAGGAGCGTGCCCGCCTCACCGCGGAAATCGACCGCAACTGGCAGGAATTCCAAAAGCAGCCGCGCACTAAATATCTCACGGCACGCGCGCAAGAGTATAAATACGCGGTCTACATGGATGCCTGGCGCACCAAGGTCGAGCGCGTGGGCAATCTCAATTATCCGGAACAGGCCAAACGCCAAAACCTTTCCGGCAGCCTGGTGCTGGATGTGGCGCTAAAACCCGACGGCGGTATCGAGAGCATCAATGTCATACGTCCATCGTCGCACAAAATCCTAGACGAGGCCGCCATTCGTATCGTGCGGCTGGCGGCGCCCTATGCACCCTTTCCCCCGGAGCTGCGCGCGGATTACGACCTGGTGCACATTACCCGCACCTGGAAATTCCACGACGCCACCTTAAGTAGCGAGCTGCGCTAAGCCAGCGCAGTCAATTCCAGTTCAGATTTGAGTCTAAACGAAAACCTAAGTTGGAAGCGATTACAAAAAATAACACCGAAAATCCCTTGATCTTGGAAGTGACTCATTCATTCTTGACGTTATATAGACTAGTCTATATACTGGTCTATTCTAGATGGATTACGGAGGCGGCATGAAAATCGAAATCGGTTCCTACGAAGCCAAGACCACACTCCCCAAGTTGTTGCGGCGGGTAAAGGCCGGCCAGAGCTTCACCATTACCAATCGTGGCGAGGCCATTGCGGATCTCGTGCCCAGCCAAGAGGCGCAAACAAAGGACAAGACCGCGGCTGTCGAAAAGCTTAAGGCGCTCATGCAGGACCCCGTACGCGGGGTCAATATCAAGAAACTCATCGAAGCGGGACGGGCGTGAGCTTCGTGCTCGATACCTCCGTGACCATGCGCTGGTTCTTCGGCGACGGCAAGCCACGGGAACTCACCTATGCCCGCGAGGTGTTGGAGGCGATGAAAGACGTGACCGCACGGGTACCCATTACCTGGGGGCTGGAGGTGTCCAACGTAATTGCCAAAGCAGAAGCAAAAGGATGGGTCACGGAGGCGCGCAGCGAGATGTTCCTTGAAGTGCTAAAAGGCGTGGACATTAATCCCGATATGGCGACCTTCCAGCAGGCGCTATCCGATACGCTACAGGTGGCACGGCGCTACCGGCTCTCGGCGTATAATGCGTCTTACCTCGAGCTTGCCATGCGCACAGGTCTACCGCTAGCAACCTTGGATGAAGACTTGCAGAAAGCCGCAAAGAAAGCAGGTGTGAAACGGTTTGTTACACAGTGATGGGGCGAATAGGCTGGCTTACGGTGAGGTACGGTGAGCAATCATAGTGCGCCATAGTCTTGCCGGGCGCTCGTGAGCGATTTGTACGAGTGATCGCTGCGGGAAGATGCGCAAGGTGTTTGTGCCATACCTTGTGCGAGGCAGTGGTACCCGCTGTTGGAAATACGCCCCGGTTCAGACTCATACCCTATCGAAAGAGGCTCGCACTTGCATGGCCCCCGCCGGTACCCGATACTATTTGCCCATGGGCGACCTAATTTCTCTCATCAATCATTTCCTGATCGCCATGCCTAACCTGGGCGATCCGAACTTTTCACGCACCGTCACCCTGATCTGCGAACACTCGGACCAGGGGGCTCTGGGGATTATTATTAATCGCCCCATGGACCTCAGCTTAAGAGATGTACTAGCGCAAATGAACATAGACCCGCACGATTCCGTGCCGCTGGAT
>JANOTM010000088.1:0-1757 GCA_031416355.1 Gammaproteobacteria bacterium | reverse complement strand
CTCCGGCCTGGACCGCCCCACCTTCCTGCTGCGCGCCAACAACTGCGTGCGCCCGGTGCTGGATCCGGTCATCTTACCCACGACGCTCGCCATTGGCACACCAGGATCGCTGGATGCCCGCGCGCAGATTGTCTTCAACGGCTCACCTGATCCAATAGGGGCACCATTCGTTTTCACGGTCACCGCTACGGGCGCTAGCGTATCAAGCCCAGATGGCTTTTCGGATGCCGATGGTCGCTACACTACGGTGTTTACCCTCGATACCACCACAGCGATATTCACCGTGCGTGCCTGCCTGGCATTATTGGACGCCATCCCTTCGGATAATTGCGTGACACAAACGGTGTCGTCAGCCAAGCCAGTGGTTCTGTCCGGGACTTTTACTATCGAGCAAGGCGACGGCAGCTTCCAAGAAAGCTTCTCGGGATCCCTACGTGTCAGCGTAGATCCTGATGGTGGGGTCGATGTCATTAGTGCGGCAGGCGCATGGAACTGGAGTACCTCATCACCCCAACCCTGCGATCAAATTGCATCAAACTTTACTACCCAGATGAATTTGGCGGGGACCGCTACCGGGGAATATGATTCAGCAACCTATAGTTCGTTTTCTATGCTTCTGTCCCCAAATGGGCGCTTTGGTTTTAGCGGGCTCGCCACGCAGCGGATAGAACGCTTTGTGGACCCGCTCTTGAGTTGCGAAATCCGGCTCGATATATCTCCGCCAGAAGCTAGCGGACAGCAACTTCGGATAAGCTCGGTTGAACGTGATGGCGCTGGGCGGCTGATGGCCATCATTTTCGACGACACCGTGAGTTCAAGCGGCATCGTCAAGGTGATAACAGGCCGTTTGATTGCGGAACCATAGCCCGTAGCCCGTAGGGCGCAATAACCAACGGGCATTGCGCCGAATGTGGCCTTCGCACCCGGTGCAATGCGCTTCGCCCTTCGACTGCGCTCAGGACAGGCTTATTGCACCCTTGTACGTGTTGGCGCAGATTACCTGCGTCTCGAAGAAATTCCTTTACAAATGTAGCCCGTAGCGCCGGATGGAAATGGGATGGAATGCCAGCGCTAGGAAAATGGCGATGGCGGTGCTATGCGGGCTGACACCCACGGGTTCACTTGCCGAACAAGTCGGCGTGTGTGCCGGTTCGATCGAAGTGAACGGCGCCACTGTCAACCCGGTAGATCAGCAGCCAATCGGGTTCGATGTGTATATCACGCCGTGGCTTCCAGTCGCCTTGCAGCGGGTGGTCACCCAGGGCGCGCGGCAGTGGTTGGCCGGTGAGCAGCAGATTGATAACGTCGCGCAGTTTTTCCATATCCTTGCCGCGTTTTTTTGCACGTTTTACGTCGCGTTTGAATTGACCGGAATAGCTGGGTGAACGCATCAAATACCCAGTTTTTTGAACAAGTCAGCCGCATTGGCGGCGTGAAATATGTCCTCGCCTCGGTCGCTCTTACGAAGTGTTGCCGCGGTTAGCGCGTTGGGTGCTTTGCGCTCCGCGATGTAAAGGCGCATCAGATCGCGGATGATCTGAGCGGCGGGGCGATGGTGCGCTGCTGCTGCGGCCATAAATTGGACGCGCAGTTCTGGCTCCATCTTGATGGACATTTGCACTTCTTTGGTCATATTGGCCTCGGCTTTGGTGGGTGGTGAGGCGGTTATTTTAATAGGTATCTTTTGAGTATGCAATGAATGCCTATCATGAATGCCAGCCCGTAGGGCGCAATAACCAACGGGCATTGCGCCGAAT
>JANOTM010000087.1:0-6288 GCA_031416355.1 Gammaproteobacteria bacterium | reverse complement strand
AGCCATAAGAATGGCAAACCTGCCAATATTAGCAATATGGAAAATAGACATTTAATGCTACGAATAATGGCATACATTATAAATACTGTCCTTTCAGAATGAAGCTAATGTTGCGATGACCGGCTGTCTTCACTTTACTGTGGTCATTTTATTTGCATAGTGGAGAGTTCCTTCAATAAAATGGACACCCATTGGTTAGTTACACATGTTCTCGAACTCCATCGGTGATCGGTATCCCAGTGCAGAGTGTAATCGCACCCGGTTATAGAAGTCGATGTAGGAACGGATGGCGTCACGCAACGATTTATCACTGCTGAATGTCTGTCGGTGATACATATCGGATTTCATCGATTTGTTCCAAGATTCCATGTGGGCGTTGTCCGTCATTCGGCGTGGGCGGTTCATGCTTTGGGCGAGTCCCGCCGCCCGCAAACTGCGTTTCATGTCCGCCGCCAGATATTCCACGCCCCGGTCGCTGTGGAACACGGTTCCGGCTGACGGCTGACGGATCTTAAGGGCTTGCGCCAACACCCGTCGAGTCAGCGCCGCCGTCTTCTCCCGGCCGAGCGCCCAGCCCAGCAGACGGCGTGAGCAACGGTCCATCACGGTGGCCAGATACCGCCATTGGCCTTGAACCTTTAGGTAAGTCACGTCGGCGACCCAGACCTGATCCGGACGGGTGATCTCAAGTGTCTGAATACGATTGCCGACGCTGGCAAAGAATCGTCCCAATCCCGGCATGCGGCGATACAGGGTCGCCGAGCACGCCTGTATGCCATTTTCCCGCATTAATCGCTCCACTCGGCGTCGCCCGACCGATTCTCCCGAGCGCACTAGCGCTGCATGAATACGCGGGCTACCGTAGGTCTCCCGGCTGGCCGTGTGCGCTTGTCGGATTTCGCTCACCAGATGATCGTCTTCCATAGCACGCTTGCTCGGCAAGCGCTCGCACCATGCATAGTATCCACTGGCGCTCACGTTATAGAGTTTGCACATTTTTCTCACGGGGAAGATCGCCTGGTGCGCTTCGATAAAGGCGAAGATGTCGCTTTTCTGGTAGAAGTGAACGCGATGGCTTTTTTTAAAAGGTCGTGTTCGAGCTTCAGGCGCTCGTAGTCCTTCTTTATACGACGCAGGGCTTTGAGTTCTGCCGCGACCGCTTTATCGACTTCCACGCCCTTTGTCATGATGAGGCCCTCGCGCGCTTGTTTACGCCAACGAGACAACATAAATGGGTGGATGTAAAGAGACTGGGCCACATCCTGTACGCTCACACCGTCTAACTGGCTTAGACGTACGGCGGTTGCTTTAAACTTTTTGCTGTATTTATACGTTGTTCTGGGGCCTGGTTTCGGCATTTTTAACACTCCTGAATGGTTAGTTCAGGGCGTCTATTAAACTGTAGGAACTATCGAGTCAGGTGGAGCGATTTGTTAGGGGCGATTCTTAACATCTTCTAATGCATCCAGTATTTTTTGCCTAAGCGATTTTTCTATTTTTGCTTCAAATGTACCGCCTAGAGAGGTATACGCTTGTATCTTTATGAAACGAATCTGCAGCCGAGGAAAAGGATATAGCATCATTTTTCCAAAGTCCCTGAGCCAGTTAGTTTCCTTGCTTAATGGGATAAGAAACTTTGCCTCTTCTCTGTCTTTTAGGCGGACCGGAATAGTGCTCGACATACCATCATTGATGGTGCTCTGAACGGCATAGCGTTTCTTAACGATGCCGACTTTCCAGCCTATATTTATGATCTGAGCATCCCTATGTCCGATATTTACAATACAAATGCTTAAATATTCTGGATACGGTTCTTGTGATCCAGGGCCAACTATTATTCTGTGGCCAGCAGACACCATTAAGCGTACCCGCCAACACCACATAACCAGTAACTCTTGCACTTGATACCATTCCTGCTCGAGGCGATAAAATCAACTCGCCGAGCCGCAGACTGACACGACTAACGCGTCAGGCGACGCGTGCACAAAAGTGAGCTACGCATAAACCGGTCAATCTCGTCCGCGGGCAGCGGCTTGCTGAATAAAAATCCCTGCACGCCGTCACACACATGCTTGTTCAGAAAGGCCAGCTGCGCCTCATTTTCGACGCCTTCGGCTACGACCGTTAACTTTAGGTGATGGGCGATTGCGATAATGGCGCAGGTGATGCCCGCATTATTCGCATCGTCCGGCAGGTCGCTGACGAAGGAACGATCGATCTTGAGCGTGTCGATGGGAAACCGCTTGAGATAACTCAAGGACGAATATCCCGTCCCAAAATCGTCGATCGCGAGACGCACGCCCATTTCATGCAGGCCTTGTAGATTCGCGAGCGTATCGGCGGTGTTCTGGATAATCGCGCCTTCGGTGATTTCTAACTCCAAAAACGTCGCCGTAAACGCGGTTTCCTGCAATATCTCGCGCACCATGGGCAGAAGGTCGCGCTGACGAAACTGCCGGCTCGAAATATTGACTGACATGCGCAGCGCAGTGAAACCGGCCGAGTGCCAGCGCCGGCCTTGTCGGCACGCCTCGCGCAAGACCCATGCGCCGATCGGGATAATCAAGCCGGTTTCTTCCGCGATCGGAATGAATTCCACCGGCGAGACCAGGCCAAGTTCCGGATGGCGCCAGCGCAGCAATGCCTCGACACCCACTACGGTACCGCTCATATCGACTTGCGGCTGGAAATGCAACACGAACTCTTCGCGCTCGAGCGCGCGCCGCAGTGCGTTCTCCATATTTAGGCGCTTGAGCGCGCTGACATTCATCGACGCCGTATAGAACTGGAACGTATTGCCACCCTGGTATTTGGCTTGATACATCGCGACGTCGGCGTTTTTCAGCAAGGTCTCGAGATCCTCGCCGTCGTGCGGGTACACGCTCACGCCGATACTCGCGGACGCAAAGATCTCATGTCCCTCGATATGGCACGGCTCCGCCAGTGCCGCCAGCATGCGCCGTGCCACCCGCGCCGCGTCTTCCGGTTGCGAGATATCGTGCAAGGCGACCACGAATTCGTCGCCGCCCAGGCGCGCGACCGCGCCATCGGCCGAACGCGCGATGGCATCGCCGCCGCGCACACAAGTACGAATACGTTGCGCGATTTCTTGAAGCAACGAATCGCCCACGGTGTGCCCGAGGGTATCGTTAATAGTTTTGAACCGGTCCAGATCTATAAACATAACCGCGGCCAATTGCCCGCCGCGCGCCGCGCGCGCCAGCAGGTCCTGCATGCGTTCTTTAAACGAAATGCGATTGGGCAGGTTCGTCAGCGCGTCGTAATAGGCCAAGCGGCGAATCTGCTCCTCGATGCGTTTGTGTTCGCTGACGTCCTGCAAGGTGCCCATGATTTCGCTCACCTCGCCGTTGACGTCGCGCGCGACTTCAGCCTGATGCCGAATCGCGCGTTCGACGCCGTCCGGCATCACCAAGCGGTGTTCGATGCTATACGAGCGGCCCTGTTGCAACGCGTCGATGACCGAGCGCGCAACGAGATCGACGTCGTCGGGATGCGTCTGCTCAAGGTAGATCTTTTGCATCTCCGCCAGGCTTTCCGGGCGTACACCGAGGATGTCGTGCATCTCTTCCGAGCAGTGCAACAAACCGGTCTTGCGTTCCCATTCCCAATGCCCGAGACGCGCCACGCGCTGCGCCTTCGCCAAGTGCGCGCGGCTACGGCGCAACTGTTCGAGTGCCTCGCGCGTGCGCAGCATATAACGTACGCGATGGCCGAGAATCAACCAGTTGATCGGCTTGGTCACGAAGTCAGTGGCCTGAACGATAAAGGCGCGCTTGATCGATTCCACATCGTCGCAGCCGGTGACCATCAGAATCGGCGTGAACAGCCCCTCCGGCAGTTTGCGCAGTTCGGCGCAGGCGGTGAAGCCGTCCATTACCGGCATCATCACGTCCATCAACACCGCGCTCGGCCGATGTTGGCGAAACATCTCCACGGCCTCGACCCCGTTCGCCGCTTCTAACACGTTAAAGCCACCCTGTTCGAGCGCCGCGCGCATAAGCATCCGTGCGGCAACATCGTCGTCGACGACCAGTACGTCCACAGATTGATTCGATGGGTCGTGGGGCAGCATGGGTATCACCGTTCGCGTTCTTCCAGCAAGGTAGCGTGTACGGATTCGTACTCGCTTTCGATCTGACACAACAAGTCGTACACATCTTCTAAGCTGCTGCGCCGCGCGCGGCCTTCCACGTCGCGGCAGAGGGCGGAAAGGCCCGACGCCCCGAGGTTTGCACTACTCGATTTAAGCGTGTGCGCCGCCATGCACACCGCGTCGGCGTTGTGTTCGGCAAGTCCGGCACGCAATGCTTTTAATAAGCGCGGCGCATCATTGAAGTAGATATCGATCACCTTACCGAACATGCCGCGCGCGCCGTTGCGCTCCAGGGTGCGGATGTTCTCCAGGATGCCGGCATCCAACACGCCGCTCGCGACAACGGCGCCGGTCGTCGCCGCTGGCGCCTCCGGCGGCGGCGGCGCCGGACTCGCGCCCGGCTGCACCCAGCGATCGATGCACGCATGCAATTGCGCCTGCGAAAACGGTTTGCTGAGATAATCGTCCATGCCGCTGGCGAGACAACGCTCGCGATCGCCGGTCATGGCGTTGGCGGTGACGGCAATGATCGGCAGACGTACGCCGGTGCCGGCCGCGGCCTCAATCGCGCGGATACGCCGTGTCGCTTCGAAGCCATCCATGTCCGGCATTAAACAGTCCATCAAAATTAAGTCATAACCGCCGCGGCTGTAGACGGAGAGCGCGTCCAGACCATTGGGCGCTATCGTTACGGTGCAACCGATGGCCTCCAGCATGGCCACCGCTATCTCCTGATTGACCGCGTTGTCTTCGGCAAGCAGTACGCGCGTACCTTCATGCGGCGACAACGCCGCCGCTTCCGCGGCCACGCTCGCCGGCGCGGTTTCGGACAGGAGTTCGCGCAGACTGCGTTCCAGCGCCTGCGCCGATGCGGGTTTAGATAGGCACCGATCCACTACACCGCTATCGGTGCGATTCAAGCCGGACACGGAACTGAGCATCAATAGTTTAATGCCGGTCAGCGTCGCATCCGCGCGAATGGTGCGCGCGAGTTGCATACCGTCCATGCGTGGCATCATGAAATCGAGAATGGCGATGGTGTAGCCGTCGTTGCGATCGTGCGCACTGCGCAGCAACGACAATGCCTGCAAACCGTCGGCCGCCGTCTCGGGACGCATCCCCCACGACTCGGTCTGATAACGCAGGATGCTGCGATTCGTGGCGTTGTCGTCGACGATCAGCACGTGCCGGCCACGCAAGCCGTCCGCGCCCTCGTCCGCCAGCGTGGGGACCGCGGTGAACGGCACGCTAAACCAGAAGCGCGAGCCGTGCTCGTATTCGCTGTCGACACCGACCTCGCCTTGCATCATGTCGACCAATTGTTTGACGATCGAAAGGCCCAGGCCGGTGCCCCCGTATTCGCGCGTTGTGGAGCCGTCCGCCTGCGCGAACGCCTGGAAAATGGTCGTCTGCGCCGCGGGCTTAATGCCGATACCGGTATCGCGGAATTCGAACAGTACACGCTGACGCCCGTCCGCGAGCGCTTCGCTGCCGACCGTGATCGCGACTTCGCCGTGGCTGGTGAACTTAATCGCGTTTCCTAAGAGATTAAGCAGAATCTGCCGCAGACGCACTGGATCGCCCTGCACCCACATTGGCACCGCGGTCTCGACCACATATGCCAGCTCGATGCCTTTTACATGCGCACGTTCGGCAAACAAGTCGACCGCCTCGTCGACGATTTGATGTAAATTGAATTCGACCACCTCAAGTTCAAGCTTGCCGGCCTCAATCTTCGAGAAGTCGAGGATATCGTTAATAACACCGAGCAAGGCTTGGCCGGATCGATGCACGGTATCGACAAAGCGTTTTTGCTTGGGATTCAAACCGGTGCCCTGCAGCAATTCGGTCATGCCCAACACGCCATTCATCGGCGTGCGAATCTCATGGCTCATACGCGCGAGAAAATCCGATTTCGCGTGATTGGCCTCTTCCGCCGCGTGCGCGGCGACGAAGGCGAGATCGCGCGCCTCCTGCAGCTCGGCGGTACGTCGCTCGACCTCGGCGCGATACTCGCGCAAGCGCCCCAGCATCACATTAAATGCGCGCGTAAGATCGCCGACCTCGCCGCTGGTCGTCACTGGAATATCCTGTTCCAGCCGATCCTGCGCGATGGCGCGTGCGCTTTGCACCAGTCCGCGCACCGGCAGCGCGATGCGGCGCGTCATCACCAC
>JANOTM010000086.1:0-11008 GCA_031416355.1 Gammaproteobacteria bacterium | reverse complement strand
CAGTCGCAAAAAATGACGGTGGAGATGCAAACCCAGGGGGAGGAGTTGCAGCAGACAAACGTCGAGCTGGAGAGCGCCAAGTCCGCAGCGGAAAAAGCCAACCTCGCGAAATCGGATTTCCTTTCCAGCATGAGCCATGAGCTGCGCACTCCGCTCAATGCGATCCTCGGTTTTGCCCAGTTAATAGAGTCGGGTTCGCCGCTGCCCACGCCCACCCAAAAGGCTGGCATCGACCAGATTCTCCAGGCCGGATGGTATCTGTTGGAGTTAATCAACGAAATCCTCGACCTCGCGTTGATCGAGTCCGGCAAGCTGTCGCTGTCGCTGGAACCCATGTCGCTGCCTGAAGTGTTACTCGATTGCCAGGCCATGATAGAGCCGCAGGCACAAAAAAGCGGTATCCGCATGATCTTTCCGGTGCTAGCTGACCCTTACTTTGCCAATGCCGACCGGACCCGGGTGAAGCAGGTTCTCATCAACCTGCTTTCCAACGCCATCAAATACAACCGCGTGGGGGGGTCGGTCGAAGTGACGTGCAGTGCCAACACAACGGAGCGCATACGCATCAGTGTGCGGGATACCGGCGAAGGATTGTCACCGGAAAAACTCGCGCAACTGTTCCAACCGTTCAATCGCCTCGGACAAGAGGCCAGCACCGAGGAAGGCACCGGCATCGGTCTGGTGGTCAGCAAACGGCTGGTCGAATTGATGGGCGGCGAAATCGGCGCGGAAAGCATAGTCGGTGTAGGCAGTGTGTTCTGGATAGAACTAAACTCGGCGGCCGCACTACAGCTTGCCGTCGGTGCAGACGAACCGCTGGCGCTGCTGCAAGCGCGTGTTCAGCATGGCGCTGCGCTGCGCACCCTGCTGTATGTAGAAGACAATCGCGCAAACATGGAACTGGTCGAGCAACTCATTGCGCGTCGTCCCGACATGCGCTTGTTGAGTGCCGGGGATGGCATGCGCGGCATCACACTGGCGCGTATCCATCTGCCGGATGTGATCCTGATGGATATCAATCTGCCCGGCATCAGCGGCATCCAAGCGCTGAAAATCCTGCGCGAAGATCCGATAACGGCGCACATCCCGGTGCTGGCTATCAGTGCCAACGCCATACCCAGCGATATCAAGAAAGGCCTGGCGGCAGGATTCTTCCGCTATCTCACCAAGCCGATCAAAGTCAACGAGTTCATGCAGGCGTTGGACATGGCGCTGGAACTTGCGGAAACCGACACGACGGCGAAGTGATACCAGGGTCCTAGTGATGATTAGTAGCGCTGATATTCTTAACGCCAGCATTCTGATCGTAGACGATCAGCTAGCCAATGTGCAGCTGTTGGAGCAAATGCTCGGTGAAATTGGCTATCAAAATCTGACGTCGACCATGGATCCGCATGCCGTCTGCGCGTTGCATCGCGCCCACCACTACGACCTGATTCTGCTCGATCTGCAGATGCCCGGCATGGATGGCTTCCAGGTTATGGAAGGTGTAAAGGAAATCGAAATCGATGGCTATGTTCCGATACTGGTGATTACGGCGCAACCGGGCCACAAGCTGCGAGCGCTCGCCGCCGGCGCGAAAGACTTTATCAGCAAACCATTCGACCTGGTGGAAGCCAAGACGCGCATACACAACATGTTGGAAGTGCGGTTGTTGTACAAGCAACTTGAAGATAATAGCCGTGTGCTGGAATCCTTGGCGTTGCATGATGCGCTGACCGGGCTGCCAAATAGACGGCTACTGATGGACAGGCTTTCGTCGGCCATCGCGCATGCGCGCAGGAACAAGCGCACCATGGCGGTGATGTATTTGGATTTGGATGGGTTTAAGCACATCAACGACACCTTGGGCCACGCTGCGGGCGATACACTGCTGACCATGATCGCCAAGCGCTTGGTGACCGCAGTGCGCCAAGGGGACACAGTGGCGCGCTTGGGCGGCGACGAATTCGTGATCGCGTTGTGGGAATTAAGTCATGCCGACGGCGTGACTACGTTGGCGTCAAAAGTGATACAAGCCGTGTCGCAACCCTATGATATTCAAGGTTGTAGCGTGAGCATGACCGTCAGCGTCGGTGTCGGTATATATCCCATCCATGGCGAGGAGGTAGAGGAGCTGATGAAGAGTGCAGATATGGCCTTGTATAAGGCTAAGCGCACAGGCAAGAATAACTATTGCATTGCAATGCCCCCTCGATCAAACAGTGGCTACCCATAATCGGGGTGAGTTATCTTTGAATAGGGCTAATTTCCGTCTTATGTTCGATAGCACACAGAAAACGGCTGGCTGAATTGCTAAGATCAAAAATGACTAATTAAAATTTGCCCCTAGCTTGCACTTACCCCTCGGCGCCGGCAAGCAAAGTCTGCATCTTTCTGGGCGAGATGAGCGTATAAGTAGATGAAGTGCCGTCCGCACCCTCACTGCGCCATCCGCCAGACCCATTTGTACTGTAAAACAGAGATTAGCCATGCCCTTTGAAATTCCTGATTCCGCTATATTCAGCCCCGCGGCTGGCACGGCGGAAGGCAGCATCGAGGTCCGGCGCCAGGCGGCCTTGCTCAAAACCGGGGCCTTGCAGAACGCGATACTTAATAGCCCCAATTTCTCGATTATCGCCACCGACGAGAAAGGTATCATCCAATTATTCAATGTCGGTGCCGAGCGCATGCTGGGCTATCTGGCCGGTGAAGTCGTTAACAAGATCAACCCCAGCGACATCCACGATCCGCAGGAAGTCATGGCGCGCGCGCAGGCGCTGAGCCTAGAACTCGCAACCCCGATTACGCCGGGCTTCGAGGCCTTGGCGTTCAAGGCTTCGCGCGAGATCGACGACAGCTATGAATTGACCTATATCCGCAAGGATGGCAGCCGCTTTCCGGCGATCGTGTCGATTACGGCGCTGCGCGATGATTATGGCGAGATCATCGGATACCTGCTGATCGGCACCGACAATTCCGTGCGCAAGCAAGTCGTGTTTGAACTGAACAAGGCCATGGCCGTCGCGGATAAAGCCAACCTCGCGAAATCGGATTTTCTTTCCAGCATGAGCCATGAGCTGCGCACGCCGCTCAGCGCCATCCTCGGCTTCGCCCAGCTCATGGAATCCGGTACGCCGTCGCCGACCATCTCCCAGCAGCGCAGCATCGATCAGATTCTCAAGGCCGGGTGGTACCTGCTGGAACTGATCAACGAAATCCTCGATCTCACCCTGATCGAGTCCGGCAAGCTTCCGCTTTCACTGGAACCGATATCGCTGGCCGACGTCGTGCGCGAATGCCAGGCCATGATCGAACCGCAGGCGCAAAAGCGCGGCATCCGCATGACCTTTCCTCAGTTTGCAACCCCTTCCTTTGTCAAGGCTGATCGGACACGAGTGAAGCAGGTACTCATCAACCTGCTGTCCAACGCGATTAAATACAACAAGGTGGGTGGAATGGTCGTCGTGGACTGCATCGCCAGCACCCCCACGGGACGCATACGCATCAGTATCAAGGACACCGGCGAAGGATTGCCCCCGGATAAACTGACGCAGCTTTTCCAGCCGTTCAATCGCCTAGGAAAAGAGACCGGTATCGAGGAAGGCACGGGCATCGGCCTGATGGTGAGCAAGCGCCTGGTTGAATTGATGAAGGGCGAAATCGGCGTGGAAAGCGCGGTCGGTGTGGGCAGTGTGTTCTGGATAGAGCTGAACTTGACGGCTGAACCACAACATGCCGCCGCCGCACCGACAGCAGCCCCAGTGCAGGCTCATGTCGACGGGTGCTTGCGCACCCTGCTCTACGTCGAGGACAACCCGGCCAATCTGATGCTAATCGAAGATCTGGTCGCGCGCCGTCCCGATATCCGCTTGCTGAGTGCGAGGGACGGCAACCGCGGCATCGAAATTGCGCATTCCGCGCGTCCAGATGTTATCCTTATGGACATCAATTTGCCGGGCATCAGTGGTATCCAAGCCTTGAAAATCCTGCGCGCGGACCCGGCAACGGCGCACATCCCGGTGGTGGCGCTCAGTGCCAATGCCATACCGCGCGATATCGAGAAAGGTCTGGCGGCGGGATTCTTCCGCTATCTCACCAAGCCCATCAAGGTCAACGAGTTCATGGATACGCTGGACGTGGTATTGAAATATGTGGAAACGCAATCGCTCCGCCCAAATAACGAGGAAAAAGTATAATGGTTAGCGCACCCGACATTCTTAACGCCAGCATATTGATTGTTGACGACCAAGAGTCCAATGTCCTCCTGCTTGAGGAATTGCTGAGGGAGGCCGGTTACACCCGCGTCACCTCAACCATGAATTCACTTGAGGTCTGCGGTCTGCATCGCAAAAACCGCTACGATCTGATCCTGCTCGATCTGCAGATGCCCGGCATGGATGGCTTCCAGGTGATGGAAGGCCTCAAGACCAACGATGTGGACCGCTACCTTCCGGTTATTGTGCTGACCGCGCAACCGGGTCACAAGCTGCGCGCGTTGCAGGCCGGTGCCAAGGATTTCATCAGCAAGCCGTTCGATTTGGTCGAAGTCAAGACGCGCATCTACAACATGCTGGAGGTGCGGCTGCTGTACAAGAAACTCGAGAATTACAACAAGGAGCTGGAACAGACGGTGCTGGAACGGACCGCCGAACTGCGCGAAAGCGAAGCGCGTTATCGCAGCCTGACCGAACTGGCCTCCGACTGGTACTGGGAGCAGGACGAGAACGGAAACTTCACCAAGGTTTCCGGCCCGGTCTTGGAAATGCTCGGCATCCGGGTCGATACCTTGGCGGGGGAACCCAGCGGTGTTCGGGTAACAGGCTGGAATGAGGCGGAGCGAGAAGTACTACAGGCAAAGATTGCCGCCCGCCAGCCATTCCTGGATTTCGCCTTCAGCCGCGTCAATGCCGATGGTTCGCAGCAAAACTTTCGGGTCAGCGGGGAACCGATGTTCACCCAGGCCTGCCGCTTTATCGGATACCGGGGAATCGGTTTGGAAATCACTGCGTATAGATAGAACGCAGGATTGCGGTAATTCACTGTGCCATCTTCATATAATAGCTGCTCTTAGGCGGAGCCCTGCGCATTAAACAAAGCCATTTGCACCAGGTCGGCCACGGATTTGGCGCCCATTTTTTCCATGACCTTGGCGCGATGCGCCTCGACGGTTTTGATGCTGATGCCGAGCCGGTCGGCGATAATCTTGTTGTGCCGTCCCGCTACCACCAGATCCATGACTTCGTGCTCACGCGGTGTGAGCTGCGCTAGGTTTGCGCCGATGACAGCGGATTTATGGGCACGGTTGCGGCACAGGGTATCGAGTGCCAGACAGCGCTGGATAATATCCACCAATTCCTGATCGTTAAAGGGTTTCTCGATAAAATCCACCGCCCCCTTTTTTATGGCGGTGACTGCCATGGGTACGTCTCCGTGTCCGGTAACGAAGACGACCGGCAGACAATAGTTCAGGGCCGTCAGTTTTTCGTACAACTCCAGCCCGTTCATACCGGGCATGCGTACGTCCAGCACTAGACAGCCGGGGTGATCCCAGCGATAAGCCGCAAGAAATTGCTCCGCCGAGGCGTAAGTCTCGACAGTGTAACCCTTGGCTTCCAGCAGCCAACGCAACGAGTCGCGGATCGCTTCGTCATCATCCACGATATAGACCTTGGCGCTAGTGCTAGTCACTGTTCAGATCCACCGGTAGCGTGAATGTAAATTGACTGCCGCCACCGGGGTTGGGCTGTACCCACAGACGGCCCTGGTGCAGCTCGATGATAGAACGGCAAATGCTGAGTCCCATACCCATGCCATCCGGCTTGGTGGTGTAAAAGGGTGAGAACAGTTTTTCCAAGGACTCCGGCAGGACACCGTGGCCGCAGTCAGTGACCGAGATTTCAACAAAATCATTTTCCGCCGGATTAACGCTGATGCCGAGGGTGCGCCTATGGCGCATCGTCTGGTGCATGGATTCCATGCCGTTCTTGACCAGGTTGAGCATCACTTGCTCGATAAGGATGCGGTCCACCCGCAACGAGGGTAACGCGGGGGCGATCTCGATTTTTATTTTAACCCCCTGGGCGCGCGCCTCGATTTCGGCAAAAGCGATCACGTTTTCAATGATGTCGCGCAAGGCGCAAACGTGACGCTGGGGCTCGCGCTTGCGTACGAAGTCGCGGATACGGCGTATCACTTTTCCGGCACGATCCGCCTGCAGGTTGATCTTTTGCAGGGCGTCCAGCAGGTGTTCACGGGTGCCGGTATCCGCGCTGAGTCTGTCCATGCAACCTTTGCTGTAATTGGCGATAGCGGACAAGGGTTGGTTGATCTCGTGGGCCAGGCTCGAGGCCATTTCGCCCATGGTCACCAGACGCGCGGTGCGCTGTAGATTTTCCTGTTGCTGGCGGCTTACTTCGGCGGCGCGCTTGCGCTCAGTGATGTCGTGCATGGACGCCATCCAACCGGCTTGCTGGTCGTGGGCGTCGACCAGTGGCGATACATATTGTATGACGTCGATATACTCGCCGTCGCGCCGTTGAAAGCGCACCTCTACCTCCCGCCGCGGTGGGTCTCCAGCCAGCATGGCGTTAAATGCCGCGGCATTGGTGTCTATGTCGCCCGACACCCAGTAGGGCATGGGCGGCGCCTTGCCCATTAATTCCTGCTCGCTCCATCCCACCATGTCGCAAAACGCGCGATTGACGTAGATGGTGCGGCCCCGCATATCCACGGCGCGCAATCCGGTACGTACCGAGCCTTCTATGGCTTTGCGCAGAGCATATTCCGTGCGCAGGGTAGCCTCGGCATGGGCCCGGCGTAGCATGTGGCGGCGCAGTGCCGCCAGGCTCCACACAATGAGGGCCGATAGACCGAGGATGAGCGCCACCAGCATGGTCCGTGCCAGCTGCGAATCGGTTTTATAGGCGCTCGCCTGCAATATCAAGCCATGACCGGATGTATCCAGCGTGATTGAATAATCCCGCGTCGTATTGGCCGTCGCCGGGTTCGAGCTCGTGGCTAGGACGCGCCCTTGAGCGTCTAGAAAGCGCAGGGCATACTTATCGGAAAACCAGCGCGGGACCAAGTGGCGCAACATGCCCTGGAGGGAATACACGCCGCCGATACTGCCGCGATAATTTCTGCGGTCGAAAATTGGCACATAGACTTCGATGTACCGGCCGGCATCGGCCGGCAACGGTGGAGTATAAACGGCGCCATTGCTGGTGCGTGCCTGGCGCAACGCAGTTATCGAGGACGCTTGCGATAGCGTTTGTCCCGGCAGGTATAAATTCGCGTCGAACGGTGCGCTCCACTTTATGAGCTTGTCTTCCCGTACCCAGAAGATACTCACCAATTCTGGATTATTGGCCATATGCTGCGATGCACGAATTTGGAAACCGTCCGCATCCAGAGTGCCCGCGGCCAGGTCGTTGGCCAAGAGTGCGAACGTCTCTTGATTGACCTGCATATGCAGTCGCAGGGTTTGCTCGGCCCACTGCATGTCGCGCAATAGAATATTATGCTGCTGTTCCAGTTCGTGGCGCTGTAATACCCACAGCAAAATCCCCATGGCCAGCACAAACAGGCCCACGGCCAAGTTCGGCATGATCCAAAACCAGGCCTGCTTGGGCAAGACCAGGTTGGGTTGAGGAATTTTTTCGTGGGCCGCCATGCGTTTAGAATGATATCCTGTCTGGTTTTAAACATAACGCTGTAAATAATGCCGCATACCGTGGAAGTAGATGTAGGGTGGGCATCGCCCACCAGCGTGTGCTGGCCCCAGGCACGTGTGGTGGGCTATGCCCACCCTACAAAACTCCATCCAATTTTAAAGGTGGCCATGGCTAGATATTACATCAACCGTTGCACATTCCGGGTTAGGGATTTCCCTAATAACGCTTTCCCCAATAGCGCGCCCACCTTAGGGTTGAGATAGTACGGCTACGGTGCAAACTTTGTGGTAGTTCGGGCAGGCTGTTTTTGTAGTCTTTCATAAGTTGGTGTAGGGCGATCCCGCCCACACCATGGCGCTATGGCTAGGAGCATGACGATGAATTCCATAATCAAAAAAATAGTGTGGGCCGCTGTGGCCGTGCTGGGCGCGGCCGCAGCCGGCGGTATCGCTTTAAATCGGGGAGAGTCGGTGAACGCCGTGTGGTTCGTGGTCGCGGCCGTTTGCGTCTATGCCATTGCTTATCGTTTTTATAGCTTGTGGATAGTTACCAAGGTGTTGGTACTCGACCCCAGCCGGGCCACACCGGCGGAGCGTTTCGACGACGGGCGCGACTTTATGCCGACGAACCGGTGGATCGTGTTTGGGCACCACTTTGCCGCCATCGCCGGCCCCGGTCCGCTCATAGGCCCCACTCTGGCGGCCCAGTTCGGTTATTTGCCGGGCACTTTATGGATACTGGCGGGGGCGGTGTTCGGGGGTTGCGTGCAGGACATGGTGGTCTTGTTCCTTTCCACGCGCCGCGATGGCCGTAGCCTGGGCCAAATGGCGCGCGACGAACTGGGGGCGCTGGGCGGCACCGCGGCGCTCATCGGTACCTTGTTTATTATGGTGATCCTCATCGCGGTATTGGGACTGGTGGTGGTGAACGCCATGAAACACAGTCCTTGGGCCACGTCCACGGTAGTCGCAACCATACCCATCGCCATGATTGTGGGCATCTATATGCGCAGCATCCGGCCAGGGCGCGTACTGGAAGGTTCGCTCCTTGGTTTGGGTCTATTATGGTTGGCGGTGGTGGGCGGCGGTTGGGTCGATCAACACGCCGTGATACGGGAATATTTCGATCACGACGGCCGGGTGCTGGCTTGGTGCATTATTGCCTACGGTTTGGCGGCGGCGGTGTTGCCGGTGTGGTTGCTGCTGGCGCCGCGGGATTATCTATCCACCTTTGTCAAGCTCGGCACGGTGATACTGTTGGCCGTGGCCATTGTGATCTTGCAGCCGGAGATAAAAATGCCCGCCCTCACGCAATTTATCGACGGCAGCGGGCCGATTTTCGGTGGTAGCGTTTTCCCGTTTGTGTTTATTACCGTCGCCTGTGGCGCCATCTCCGGGTTTCACTCACTCATCGCCTCTGGCACCACGCCCAAGTTGCTGAGCAACGAGCGCGATATCCGCATGATAGGTTACGGCGGCATGCTGTTGGAATCGTTCGTGGCTATCATGGCCATGATCGCGGCCACGGTGCTGGATCCGGGCGTGTATTTCGCCATCAATACTCCCGCCGGTATCGCGGGTATCAACCCGGCGGACGCGGTGGCCAAGATTTCCTCCTGGGGCTTTCCGGTGAGCGTGGAGCAGATGCAGACCCTGGCGGCATCCATGGGCGAGCAGACCTTATTCGCCCGCACCGGTGGCGCGCCGTCCCTGGCGGTGGGCATGGCGAGTCTGTTCAACAGCGCCTTCGGTAGCAGCATGCTGGCGGTGTGGTATCACTTCGCCATCATGTTCGAGGCGTTGTTTATTTTGACTACCCTGGATGCGGGCACGCGCGTGGGGCGCTTTATGCTACAGGACATGCTGGGCAATGTATGGAAGCCCCTGGGACGTACTTCTTGGTATCCCTCGGTGTTGCTCACCAGTGCCGCGGTTGTCAGTGCCTGGGGATATTTTCTTTACATCGGCGTCATCGATCCCAACGGCGGAGTCAATATCCTGTGGCCGCTATTTGGTATCGCCAATCAAATGCTCGCGGCCATAGCCCTATCTGTTGCCACCGGCATATTTGTTAAATCGGGAAAGGCGCGTTATGCCTGGATCACGGCGCTGCCCTTGTTCGGGCTCATGGTGATTACCAGCAGTGCGGCGTTTGAAAAACTCTTTAGTTCGGATGTGCGCATCGGTTTCCTCGCCGCCGCCCAGGATATGGCCGCGAAACTCGCCGCCGGTGTGCTGCCGCCGGACAAGGCGGCGGTCGCGCCCTATCATATTTTCAACCAGCAGCTGGATGCCGTCATCACGGCGTTCCTGACCCTGCTGCTGTGGGTGATCGTATTCGATATGCTACGCGTGTGCTGGCGCTATTACAGAGGACTGCCGGTGCGGCCTTCCACTGAGTCGGCCTATGTGGCGAGCAATTTAGCCACGGCTAACAGCGTATGAATAAACTCCGTAGATGGTGGCGCGGCTTGCGTACCTTGACCGGTGACGACGCCTACGAACGCTATTTGCAGCATCACGCGCGCGCGCATGCGGCGTGCACGCCCTTGAGCCGCAAGGCGTTCTTCCGGCAGGAACAGCAACGCCAATGGGACAAGATCAATCGCTGTTGTTAATTGCAATGTCTAAGGAAGGTGTGCGTATGCTGTGGAAGAATAGACTGCTCCTGCCGGTACTCCTTTTGTCTTTGCCGAACATAGTTGCGGCGGTGGAGTCCATCAAGATCGGCGTGATCGGGCCGTACACTGGAGGTTCTTCGCCCATGGGCCTCAGCATGCGCAACGGCGTCCGGCTCGCGGCCATGGAGGTCAATCGGCACGGAGGTGTCCTAGGCCGTACCCTGGTCTTGGTGGAGCGCGACGACCAGGCGCGTCCAGAACACGGTGTCCTGGTGGCACGGGAATTGATCGCCAAGGAAAAAGTCGTGGCGGCTCTCGGCTTTGTAAATACCGGCGTGGCGCTCGCCAGCCAGCGTTACTACCAAGACGCCAAAATCCCGGCAATCACCAACGTCGCCACCGGCTCCATGATTACCCGGCAGTTTTTGCCGCCTCAATATCCGCATAACTACATCTTCCGTGTGGCGTCGTCCGGTACTATCCAGGCGCCTATGATCGTGAGCGACGCCGTGGACAAGCACAAATTCACGCGTGTCGCGATTTTCGCCGATGCCACCAATTATGGTCAGTCAGGCCGCGAAGACCTGGAAAAGGAACTGGCCCGGAGAGGCCTGAAACCAGTAATCATTGAAAAATTCAATATTAAGAATGTCGATATGACTACGCAATTGCTACGTGCCCAGGCCGCCGGGGCGCAAGTCTTGCTCACCTACGGCATCGGTCCGGAATTGGC
>JANOTM010000085.1:0-1900 GCA_031416355.1 Gammaproteobacteria bacterium | reverse complement strand
AGCCCTAGCAAAGTAAACAAATAGAGCGTGCCCAGCACCACCGGGTAATCACGGTGCATGACCGATTCATAGCTGAGCAAACCTAAACCGTCGAGAGAGAAAATATACTCGATGAGCAGGCTGCCACTAAAAAATGCCCCGATGAACGCCGCTGGGAAACCGGTGATCAGGGGGATAATCGCATTGCGGAAGACGTGGCGATACAGGATCGCATTCTGGGTAAGGCCTTTGGCGCGGGCGGTGAGGACATATTGCTTGCGTATCTCTTCGACAAAACTATTTTTGGTCAGCATGGTCATCACGGCGAAACTACCCACCACCGAGGCGGTGATGGGTAGCACCATATGCCAGAGATAATCGGTGATTTTACCGAACCACGACAGTTCCGACCAGTTGTCGGACACCAAACCACGCAATGGAAACACATCCCAAAAACTGCCACCGCCCAGCAAGACCAACAAGGTAATCGCCAACACAAAGCCCGGGATGGCATAGCCCACGAGAATAATAGTGCTCGTTACTACGTCGAAGGTCGAGCCATCGCGTACCGCCTTGGCGATACCCAGGGGTATGCAGGCAAGATAGACAAGAAAGAATGTCCAAAGACCGATACTAATGGAGACTGGCAGTTTAGAAATGATCAGTTCGACCACTGACTTGTGTTGAAAATAGCTGTCACCAAGATTAAAAGTGAGATAATTACGCATCATTTCGACGAAGCGCTGGTGTGCCGGCTTATCAAAGCCGTACAAGGCCTTGAGTTCTTTTATACGCCCGGCATCGAGACCCGATGAACCGCGGTAGATCGAAGCCCCCGATCCACTGCTGGCCTCGCCCTGGGCGCCGCGCTGCTGTAAATCGCGTATCAGTTGCTCGACCGGACCACCCGGCACAAATTGGGTGACTGCAAAGGTAATCAGCATCACGCCGAACAGGGTGGGAATCATTAGCAGCAGGCGCTTGAGGATATAGGCGGTCATGGCTTGCTCGCCTGCGGTTTTTTCCACCACATGCGCAACATCCAAGCGTCCGCGTCATAATAAAGCGGTAGCTTTTCCGGATACCCCAGGCTATCCCAGTAAGCGGTACGGTGGTTGGCAATATACCAGTTAGGTATGATGTATTCTCCGTGGAGCAAAACGCGATCCAGCGCCTGGGCGGCAGTGACCAAATGTTTCCGGTCGGGTGCATATATCAACCTTTCTACGAGTGTATCCACCGCCGGGTCCTTGATGCCCATGGTGTTGTTGGATCCCTCTTTATCGGCGCTGGATGTATGCCATACGTTTATCAGTTCGTTTCCGGGGGATTGGGACTGGGTAATGGTATGGACGATCATGTCGTAATCGAATGTGTCGGTACGGTTTTGATACAGCGCGTTGTCCGCGGCGCGGTAGTTCATTTTAATACCGAGCTTGGCGAGATTGCGGGCGTAGGGCGCGAGTATCCGTTCAAAAGCCTTATTCGTCTGGCCCAGTAGCACCTCGAATTCTAAGCGCTGACCCGCGGCGTTCTGCAGTACGCCGTTATGCAGCTTCCATCCCGCGGCGTCGAGCAGTACTTGGGCCTCGCGCAAATTGGCGCGTAACGAGTTCGACGGATCGGTGTTAGGCGGACGCCACGCCTGGGTAAATATCGCGGGATCTATTTTTTCCCGCAACGGTTCCAGCAGCGCCAATTCCTCTTTACTGGGCAATCCGCGCGCGGCAAGTTCACTGTTGCTGAAGTAGCTGTCGCAGCGGGTATATTGACCATAAAATAGATTCTTATTCGACCACTCGAAATCCATGGCCAAGGCTATCGCCCGGCGCACGCGTTTATCGGTAAAAATTTTGCGCCGCAGATTAAAAACAAAACCCTGCATACCGGCATTGTTATGGTGCCGGAATTGGTCTCTGAT
>JANOTM010000084.1:0-3951 GCA_031416355.1 Gammaproteobacteria bacterium | reverse complement strand
TTTTTTTTGCTGTTTTTTTGGTACGGTCTTGGATTCTTTTTTTTCGTTTCAAAATTACCGGAGAGATTATTTCCAAAAAGGTAAGAGGAGACAGATAATCGAATTGGTTCGATTGCGGTACAATACCGATGTCTCTATTGGATGGTACAGCTGTGAGGTTATCGAGCGCAACTGCGATGGGTAAGCTGCCCTCCGATAAAGCTAACGCCAAGTTGGTCTTGATACTTGCCGCCGACCCTGGGCAATCCGAGACCTTGGCCTTAACGGTATAATCCTGATACTGCGGAATGGCGATGGCCGCCAAGATGCCGATGATCGCGACGACGATCATCAATTCGATGAGGGTAAAGCCTTTTTGCAGATTTTTCATGTAGCCTCCAGTAATTAACAATGTCGAGTGGAGGTCTTGGAAAAAACCGGCCCAGTCTTCCGTCCGAGCCGTTGCTTGCATGGCGCCTCTAAGATATCCGTTTCAGGCCGATGCTTTCCGAGACTTCCCAACCCACCTGTAACTTCTAGCAGACGAATGACCCAGGGTCAAAGTTACGCATCCTTGTCCTGCGGCTGCCGTAGTCACCACGGCGAAACAAGTTGCACAAACCATACCAACAACCCAGGGGCCGCGTTAAATCCTGGCCTGTGGTTAAATATTTGTTTAAAAATAACATCTTATGTTAATTCTGCTAACTTGTGCCGCAAGCGCGCGACGCGCGCTTTTCGGCAAAATCCGCTGCCATTTTTCGGCAGGGGTGACGATTTTCGGCGGCCGTGGGGGCTGTGTTTCTGGATATGATGATGAATGGCGTAATTCCGGTGTTGGGCGGTGGGGTTGAGCGTTCACTTACATAGTGCCTCGGAAATGGAAAATATAGTACGCTGGTGCGCCGAGAAACCGGTAATGAGTAATCAAGATGAAGTCCTGCGGTCAGGTGTTTTTGGCCGATTCGGGACTCTTGCAGAATGTAATGTCAGACATTACAATGATTCATGATCGTGCGCTTCCGGCACAAGGGCCTGCAACGTTTCTTCGAGACCGGAGGTCATCGAGGCATCGATGCCAAGCATACGCCACGGATACGCCGCCTGCTCGACAGGCTGGATGCCTCTACGGGACCACAGGACATGAACCTGCCGGGTTTTGGGTTTCACCCGCTCAAGGGCGACCGGAAAGGCGTCTACGCGGTCGACGTGTCTGGAAATTGGCGCATCACCTTCCGGTTTGGACCGGATGGTGCCATAGACGTGAACCTAGAGGATTATCACTGATGAACACGCTGCGCGACCCCAAGCGGCGCCCGACGCACCCAGGCGAGATCCTGCGTGAGGATATAGTGCCCACGCTCGGCATCACCCAAGGCGAGCTTGCCAAGCGTCTGGGCGTCTCGCGCCTGACCGTCTCCGAGCTGCTGCGCGCGAAGCGCGCACTATCGCCCGACATGGCACTGCGGCTGGCACGGCTCCTCAACACCTCGCCGGAAAGCTGGCTTAACATGCAGCAGGCCGTAGACCTATGGGAGCTGGGCCGCGCCACCGGCCGCTACGCGCGTATTAAGCCAGTGAAGGTGGCGGCCTGATCGTATTTTACATATTTTGGCCCATGATTGATTCATGAGCGCCAGTCTTAATTTCGCCTAATTACTTGCTATTCCCTATTTCGACAAACTAACGGTGTAAGGAATCACACTTTGGCGGCGGCTGTCTTGTGTTCGCCAGCGAGCCTGGCTCGTACCTGGTTGACGGTGACAGCTCGCGCCGGGTCGGCTTTCAACGCGTCATAGGCCGGCCCTACTTGCTCATGAAGCCAGTTTTCCACGGCGCGGTCGCGGGCCATCAGCACGCGCAACCCGTCCCGGATCACTTCGCTTTCGGTTGCGTATTCACCGGCTGCGACCTTGGATTTTACTACGTCCGCCATCTCGTTTGGCAGAGTGATGCTGAATTGCTGGGTTGTGCGCATGATAGACCTCCACTGAAGTGGGTAGGATTTAATCCTGCACTATTCTTGGCCCTTGCACCACATGTGATATAATGAATACACGCATTCTATTCAATGTAGGAATCCCGCCATGGCAACTTCCATCCGGCTCGACCCAGAAATCGAGCAACGGCTAGACCACCTGGCCGCACAGACCGGCCGCACCAAGGCGTATTACCTGCGCGAGCTGATTACGAATGGCCTGGAAGACCTGGAAGACTACTACCTAGCTGCCGCGACCATGGAGCGCATCCGCAAAGGCAAAGAACGCGTTTTCACGCTAGAGGAAGTGGAGCGCGATCTTGGCTTGGCGGATTGAGCTGACGGCCACGGCAGTCAAGCAACTCGCAAAGTTAGACAAGAATGAAGCCAAACGCATCACAAGCTTTCTTCGGCAACGCCTGGCTGTGCTTGAGGACCCGCGCAGCACAGGCAAGGCACTGACAGGCCCGCATCTCGGCGCGTACTGGCGCTACCGCGTTGGCGACTATCGAATCATTTGCGATATACAGGACAGCGCGCTTTGCGTTCTTGTGATTGAGATTGGCAACCGACGTGAAGTCTACCGTTAAGGGCACCTAGCAAAATGACCTTGCGCCCAACCCCGAACTGTACAAGGGTGCGTCCTAGGCACCAATCGGAAAGTCCCGCAGATAATGGTGGGGCAGGGCCCTACCTAACGTTATTTGCTGGCGGGTCCACGCTAAACCCAATTATCCAAGATCAAAGGCGCTTCGATGCGCTGATAATGGCGAATGTTGTTAGTGACCAATACCGCGCCCGCGGACAGCGAGTGCGCGGCTATCATCATGTCCAACTCGCCTATGGTTTGGCCGCTACCCATGATCTGGTGGCGAATATCGGCATACCAGTCGGCCGCCTCGGCGTCCCAAGGCAACATGCGGACGATTTTCAGGAACTGCCGCACCGCCAGGTGTAATCGATGGTCTGCGGGCAGGCGCTTTAGGCCGTAGAGTAATTCGGCCCGCGTCATCACCGAGATACACACCATCGACGGCAGGATCAACGCCAGCTTAGCCTCGATGGCGGGGGACCGGCCCTTGATCACATAGCTCGCGGTGTCCGTGTCCAGCATGTGCAGCATGCTTAGACTTTTCCCGGTTTGTGGGACATGCCCGCATCGTCGAACACGCCGCGCTCTTGTGGCGGCACGTTCATGGGACGCTCAGCCATAAAGTCGGACGGCACATCGATGGAACGCATCAGATCGAAGAAATCACCCCAGGTTTTCGCGCCGGGGTGTCGGGACAGCACCACGTCCCCGGTTGCGTCGTCGCGTGTGATGTAAACTTCGCCGCCCTCAAAACGGAATTCGGCGGGGAGCCGAACGGCTTGGCTACTCCCGTTTTTGAATAACTTGGCAATGCGTGTTTCGGGCATGATGGCCTCCAAGCAATAATAGTATATGCGTAAGTATATACTAATTGCCGGGGTTGTCGCATGCAGAATACGGCTTAACATTATCCATGCTTGCAATCCTGGCCATAATTGATAGCATTGATAGCATATAAATTATGGAGTGATCGACCCATGACCCGATTATTAGTCCGAGACCTGCCACCAGAAATCGTTCCCGCCCTCAAACGGCGCGCTGCAAAACATGGCCGCAGCGCTGAGGCTGAGCATCGCGAGATTCTAAAAGGGGCCCTGATTGGACCAAAGAAAAAGACCTTTGCCCAGGTCCTGGCCGTGATGCCCAACGTGGGTGATGATGCAGACTTCGAACGTGCCGACGAATCCAAGGATGGCCGTGTATTTACTTGATACCAATGTACTCAGCGAGATTCGGAAAAAGCAAAACACCAACAAAGGAGTGCTGAAATTTTTCGAGCGGGTGATCGAAGGTGGTGAACATATCTATGTGTCCGTTATCACCATCGGCGAGCTGCGGCGCGGCATAGAACTCATCCGACACCGGGGTGATGGACGCCAAGCCGACCAATTGGAGAAGTGGT